>JAGYKU010000099.1 GCA_018401455.1 Flavobacteriales bacterium | reverse complement strand
AGGAGAATTGCCTGCATTTTAAATATGACAGCAAATTTTATGAACAACACGAATCAGATTTAGGTTTTGAGGCTTTTCGATTAAAGAGAGCACTCAAAAAATATTTTCCTGACAATCCATTTGATTTTTATTACAAAACTGAATATTCCTTTGATTTTAGAAGACTTGATAAAGGAATAGATGAGCTTGAAAGAAACGAAGATGTATTTTGGAATAGATTGTTTTCTGAAATACACGGGGACGAATTTCAAGTAAGCCAAACTCACAGAACAATTTCATTTGACTTTAAAACTGAATCAAACTTAATTGAGAAACTAAATTATATTAAATCATTCTCATTCTTTGATATATTCGACAGAGGTGATTCTCATAAATTTAAATTCAACATCAGGTTTGAAACAGGATTGCACGAATTGCAAAGTAATTTGAAAAAAGAATTTCCTAATCTGAATACAAAACTTATTGCAAACGGAGAGAAACTTATATTCCGGCAATTCTACCAAACAGGAAATAAAACGGAAATTTTTGCAAGATTGAACAACCAATTAAGTGACTTTATTGATTCCGAAAGTTTCATTTACACAATAAACGACACGTTTCAAGAGAAATATTTTTGTGAGGAAAACTTTGAATTGAAAGCTGAGCAAGAAGAAGATAAACTTTACAAACTTTTACGAGAAGAATTTTATTTCGGCAATCCAAAAGAAAAATACTATTTGGGCAAACTGCAAAAGGTTGATTATCCAGATTTATATTTCGTAGTTGATGAAGATAGAATTGAAGAAGTAAAAGAGAATATTTCGGAAGAAAAGGTAAAAGCCATTTTTCCAGATTTAAAAGGTGAAAAGGACAAAATAAAACGTTTAGAAGATACTGTTCTTAAACTTGATGATGAAAAAAAGAAGTTGCCAAACGACAATGCAAAAGTTTTTTTATACGATTCATCAAAAGCCAAGATCATTGAGAATATTGACTATTTACTAAACAAAACAAGTGCTGAATGGCAGGACTTTGAGAATAATCTTTTTTCTAAGTCATTAAATGAGTCGCAACGGCAAGCAATTTTCAAATCGCTTTACGCAGATGAATTAGCTCTAATTCAAGGACCACCAGGAACAGGCAAATCAACTGCAATCGCTGAAATAATTTGGCAACACATCAGAAAAGAACCAAAACAAAAAATTCTTCTGACTTCTGAAACGAATCTTGCTGTTGATAATGCCATTGACCGATTAAAGAATGGTCAAAATAATGTTGTAAAACCCATTCGGTTTGGCAATACTGATAACTTAGAATCGGAAGGATATTTTTATTCGCTTGAAGCCATTGAAAATTGGCAGAAGAGCAATTCCAATGAAAGCAACACCGTTTCACACTGGGTTAGCAACATTACAAACCGAGTTGAATATCAAGAAGATGAACTGATTAATTCGGCTTTAGATAAATGGAAAACCCATTTGCAAAAGCCTAACTATGAAACCAAAAAGCTTTTTGCAGAGAAATACTTGGAGTATGTGAATTTGATTGGCGCAACAGGAAGTTCTATAGGAAAACTGAATTCTAAAAATAAATGGACTTCGTTTTTCCGTTCTTATTTGAATGTATTTGAGAAAAAGCATTTTGAAAACAAAAACTATGATGTTTTAAACCGCACGAAAATCAGTTTTGATACTGTAATTGTGGATGAAGCCAGTAAAGCAACACCCCCCGAACTTGCTTTGCCTGTCTTATTTGGAAAGAAATCAATTATAGTGGGCGACCATAGACAATTACCACCAATGATTGATGGAGACGAAATTAAAGATTTACTAATGTCTATTGGCGAAAAGGCCCTGGCCAAAACACTATCACATAAGGAATTTGAAATATCGCAATTTGAAAGACTATTCAAAAACATTGATGAAAGCATAAAAGGAACATTTGATACACAATATCGAATGCACCCTGCAATCAATGAAGCTATATCACAATTTTACAAAGATGACGGTGGTTTGAAGTGCGGTTTGCCATTAGAAGAAACTTATCACAATTCTTTTGACGAATGGGATTCAAGGTATCACGGCTTACATTACAAAAATATCTTGACACCCGAAACACATACCATTTGGGTAAATGTAACCACACCCGAAATTCAAGAAGGAACATCAAGAGTTAATTTCGGAGAAATTGAAGCGATTGACAATATTTTAACAGTTCTGAATAACAGCAAAGGGAAAAATGAATTTGACCAATGGCTTTCCAACAAAAGTTTGGAAGAAAAACAAATCGGATTGATTAGTTTTTACGGAAAGCAAATTCACTACATTAACAAAATGCTCAAAGAAAAGCATAGTGAAGTTCCAATTCGCTTAAGCACGGTTGATAGGTTTCAAGGAATGGAAAGGAACATAATCATTGTTTCAATGGTGCGTAGCAACAAATTAGCATCTTTTCAAGGTCAACAACCTGATGAAATTTATGGCGAATTAGGTTATCCGTTACAAGAGAGTTTAGGTTTTGCGGAATCGCCAAACCGTTTGAATGTAGCGTTATCGAGAGCAAGGCGACTACTTATTGTAGTTGGAAATAGTGAACATTTTTGCAGAAAAGACACATACAAGAACGTTTTTGAAACCATACAGCAGAAAGGAAAAATAATTAGTGCAGAAGAATTACAAAACGCAATTGAACAAAATGGATAGCACTAAAACGACATACGCAACATTTCCGTTTGAGTGGACAGTAAAATCCACTTCTTGCCAAATTCAGTATAGAAAAGCATTTAATATCAATGAAATTGATGAGATTTTCTGTTCAATCATCAATGCAAAAGGAAACGAAATCAATTTTTCAGAGTTAGGGATATTGTTAGGTTTCAACGTACAAGATTTGTCTGAAATAGATATTTTTAAAATCTATCTCGGAGGGCTAACCGAATACAATCTGATTGTAGTAAGTGAAAAGGAACAGAAGATTCAATTAACAGAATTTGGACAAGAAGCGATACAAAGTAAGCTGAAATATAAATACTACTTTGCTACAACTGAAATTTTTGATAACCAAACCGCCACAGGGGAAACTTTTGATTTTTCTTTCAAGAATGTTTTTGACATAGAAAATCGTATATCTCACGGAAAAGAGTTTAAAGAACAGTTACTTGAAAATCCTGAACGAAAGCAAAAACTTCAATTCCAACTTTTCGGAAACGATATTTACAAAGGCGAGATAGTTGAGCTTTACGAAAGCGAATCAAGAATATGTTACAAAACCATTTCCCTACAATGCGAAATTACTGCATTTGATAATTCGCTTGAACTTTCAATATTAAAATCAGGTGTAAACAGACCCGAAGTCCAATTTTTGCTTGGGCTACCCGAAAACGCAGGATTTACAAGCAAGTTGCTACGACAAGGAATGTATCATAACATTCTTTTAGTAAAAACTTCAATTACCAAACAAGACATTGAAACATATATTGACTTATGGAATTGGAAAGAACTTGCAGGTAATCCAAAACTTGATTGGAATGACAACACAATTTTTGAATTGTTTCGTGAAAATGGAGATGGTGGTATTTGGAGTATTATTTCTGAAAAAGCGCCAATTGAAAGTATTAAATCCGTAATTGAGAAATATGCTGATTATTGGAATTGGACAACGCTTACTGAAAGATTTGATGATGAATTTATAAAAAAACAAATTGAAACCTTTGATTGGGATTTTGAAGAACTTTCATATAAAGAAATCGAACTTATAACGTCCTTACTTTCAAATTTAAACCTAAAAGAAAAAGGTTGGGATTGGAACTATTTATCAAGAAATCTTCCTGACAAATTTATTGAAGACCATATTGAAGATTTCCCTTGGGATTTTTATGTTATTACGGAAAGTAAAAATGAGGTTTTCAAAAATACCTTTATCAAATACCGTGAAAAGCTTGAAAAGCTAATCTCAAAAAATTGGAATTGGAAATTCATTTCAGAAGAAATCAATCTCAATTTTCTACACAAAAACATTTCGGGCCTTGCGAGTAAGTTGAATTGGCACACGGTTTTAAATCGCTTTTTTAGCAATGACGAAATGGCCACAAAATGCTTGAATGATGAATCATTTAAATCGCTTTTCAAGCAGCATTTGCCCGAAAATTTCGTTGTTGCTCATCAAAAGTATCTTTGGACATCAGACCATATAGATTTTTTTGAAAATCAAAATTTGATTCAATGGGAAACTCATAAATACATTAACGGCTTTGACACAAACGAAAACGTTTTATGGAGCAGACCTATTTTTCAGAAGTATCACAATCGTATCACTACAGAAAATGGTTTTTTGAATGTAAGCAAACATATTTCTGATTACAGTTTGATAAGCGAATTTCCGGACTTCGCTTGGAATTGGGAAGGAATTTCACAAAATAGAATTCTGATTAGCAACGCTACATTTATTGAAAAGGCATTTCTTGGAGAACTTCCATATTCAAACAATTTGCTTTGGAATAAAATTATATCGCAAACGTCCTTTAGTGTGTCGTTTTGGAATAAAAACCTAGAGACTTTTATCAAGGCAACCGAAAGCGAAAAACAAATACATTTTTGGAGTTTGTTAACCCAAAAACAAAATGCTGATTTTGAATTCATTTTTGCAAACAAGCAT
>JAGYKU010000098.1 GCA_018401455.1 Flavobacteriales bacterium | reverse complement strand
TGGATAAAAAAATATAAATCATTTCTGGTAAAATACAAATTAAAAACTATTCACTCAAAATTCCTTCAAAATACTCAAAACTCTTTAATAATCTAGAACCATACCAGCTGAACATTTCACCATCCACAATTTTTACTTTGGTATGAGGTAATTCTTTTGATAAAATTATAATATGTTCTTCTTTAAAAGGGTAGGGCTCAGAAGAAAGTAACAAATATTCAGGGTTTAACTGTTTAATCGTTTCAACTGTTATTTCTGGATATCTATCATCTAGAATAACATTCTCAAAACCTGCATTACGAAGCATATCATCAATGAATGTATTTTTTCCTACTGCCATGTAAGGATCTTTCCAAATCAAGTAAATTGCTTTGTGTAAAGGTTGGTTTGTTTTGGTTGAAATCTTGCTTTTTATTTTATTAACAAGCGATTCAGCTTTAGTAGTTGTTTGTGTAATTTTTCCAATTTCAAGAATCATTTGCAAAGCATCTTCAAGCGTGTTTATATCACTCATCCAAACTGGATAATTATTAGAGAGCAATTCAATATTTTCTTTAGTATTTTCCTCTTTATTGCCAATAATTAAATCAGGTTCT
Organism: Flavobacteriales bacterium; assembly: GCA_018401455.1. Taxonomy (GTDB): domain Bacteria; phylum Bacteroidota; class Bacteroidia; order Flavobacteriales_D; family Parvicellaceae; genus Parvicella. The sequence continues at coordinate 4,039 of JAGYKU010000098.1, read as the reverse complement.
AGAGCATTAATTGCTTCTACATTGATGTTTTTAGTGCCTCCAATTCTTTTTTTGTTTTGAAACCAATCTTCAGGATGAATACAAAATTTAGTAATTCCAACCACTTCTTTTTCTAATCCTAAATAATGTAATAATTCAGTTTGAGAAGGTACCAAAGAAATGATTCTTTTGGGTTTTTCAGGACAAAAAAAAGTCCTCCCCATTTGATCAATGCGCAGGACTTTATGAAAAGTGTTTTTCAAAATATTTTTAGAAATAAGGTGACCCAACTTGTTTAGCATTAATAATTAACGCAGGTTTATTTAAATCGTTGGTTAATATGTTTTGTGCAAATCTATCGAAGGCAGTAATTACACTTTCATTCCAATAAGCAATAGCAATTAAATCTCCATTTACTTTCTGAGTGTATTCCAAAATTCTAGTGAGGTAATTGCCACTTTCTAACAATTCCATTTTGTAAGGAACATCATTCGAAGCCATTTGTTTGGCTACCACTTGAAAGTTTATTTTTGTTTTATTTGCAAATTTAGCATCAGAATGTTTCTCTCCAATAATATGCATTTCTGCGTGGAATGCTTTGGCTAATGTCGAAGCAAACCCCATTATTTGTAATGTTTCTGCCTGAATTCCTAGTGGGAAGATAATTTTCTCTAGTTTTTTCACAACAGCGTTGTTTTGAACCACCATAAAAGGAACACTAGTAGAACAAATCACTTTCATAGCAAAACTTCCGAATACCTTTTGCATTCCTTTTGCACCGTGCGTTCCCATAATGATCAAACTGGATTTTAGTTTCTCTGCGGTTTTTCCAATGTCAGAAAAAATATCTCCTGTAATCACATAGAGTTTTACCTCGATAGTGGGATGTTCTTGTTGGGTTTTAAGTTTAATTTCTTTCAACTTTGCCTCAGCTTCTGCTTTGTATTTGTCAGATTTAACTATGTGTAACAACGAAAGTGTAGATTGTGTAGCCATTGCTAAGTAAACACCTTGTTTTACAGCTGAATCACCTACTTCGGTGAAATCGTGGGGTACTAAAAAATTCCTAGTCATAATTATGATTTAATTGAAATAATTTTCGATAAAAATAGTCAATTTATATCTATAAACCTCATATATTTTTTTAACAATTTAACGTAGAAATATAAAAATAGTCTTTTTTAGTAACGATATAATTGTAATTTTGAATCTATAAAGTTAAAAATATAGATTTGAAAAAAATAAGAGTGGGCGGTGTGCCGGAACATTTTAATTTGCCTTGGCATTTGGCAATGGAGAACAAACACTTTGAAAAACAAGGGCTTGATATAGAGTGGGTTTCTTTTCCTGGAGGAACAGGAGAAATGAATCAGGCATTGAGAAACAACGAAGTGGATGTTTGTATGTTGCTTACCGAAGGCATTATTGCGGATATAATCAAAGGTAATCCTTCCAAAATTATTGGAATGTATGTCAAAACACCACTTATTTGGGGAGTGCATACGCATATAGCAAATCCTTTGTCATTATATGGAGAAACTTACGACAAACAATATGCAATCAGTAGATTTGGTAGTGGAAGTCATCTTATCCCCATTGTAGATGCTACATTGAACAAACGAAAAATTTCAAATGACCAATTGGTCGAAATAAAAAATTTGGATGGGGCAATAGAAACACTTTCCAAAGGAGAAACAGACGTTTTTTATTGGGAAAAATACACCACCAAACCATTGGTAGATCAAGGAATTCTGAAAAGGGTAGGAGAGTTTGTAACGCCTTGGTCTTGTTTTGCAATTGCAGCTACAGACAAAATCATAGAAACTGCTCCTGATGAATTAAAAAGTATGATGAGTGTGATTCATTTTAATTGCGAACAATTTATGAATAGCACCAATGCAGTTGAATTGGTAAGTGAAAAATATCATCAGAAATTAGAAGACGTAGAGCAATGGTTTTATTCAACAGAATGGGCAACCAGCGATTACGTGAGTACTAAGATGATAAAGAATGTGATGTTTATGTTGAAACAAGCTAAAATCATAGAAAATGAAGTTTCTTTAACAAAAATCTTAAGAAGATTATAAATGACATGGTTTGTAGTCAACAAAATATTTGTACTTTTATAAAAATTAAAAAATAACATTAATTAGATGTATAGTTCAGACGCAGAAGGAATAGATGCTTTAGTTAGCAAATACAAAGATTTAAATAAAGAAATTGCCAAAGTAATTGTTGGACAAGAAGAAGTGGTAAAAAAAGTTTTGATTTCTATCTTTAGTAGAGGACATTGTTTGTTGGTTGGTGTTCCAGGTCTAGCAAAAACACTTTTGGTAAATACCATCGCTGATGTTTTGGGATTGAGTTTTAATAGAATTCAGTTTACACCAGATTTAATGCCTTCAGATATTATTGGGTCGGAAATTTTGGACGACAATAGACAATTCAAATTCATCAAAGGACCATTGTTTGCGAATATTGTTTTGGCAGATGAAATCAACAGAACGCCACCTAAAACACAAGCGGCACTTTTGGAAGCGATGCAAGAAAGAACGGTAACCGCTGCTGGACAAAAATTTCCTTTGGAAGCACCATTTTTCGTATTGGCAACACAAAATCCTATAGAACAAGAAGGAACTTATCCTTTGCCAGAAGCGCAATTAGATAGATTTATGTTTAATGTTTGGGTAGATTATCCAACTTATGAAGAAGAATTGGCAATCGTTAAAGCGACAACATCTGATAATAATGTTACGTTAAAACATATTTTGACAAGTGAAGAAATCATATATTTTCAAAACTTGATAAGAAAAATGCCTGTTGCAGACAATGTTATAGAATATGCAGTAAAGTTGAATGGCAAAACAAGACCTAATACTCCAATGGCTTCTGATGTAGTAAATAAATTTGTTTCTTGGGGCGCAGGACCTCGTTCTAGTCAGTATTTGATAATTGGAGCAAAATGTCACGCTGCCATCAATGGTAAATATTCTCCAGACATTGAAGATGTGCAAGCAGTTGCAGAACCTATTTTAAGACACCGATTGGTAAGAAATTATATGGCAGAAGCTGAAGGATTTACTATCGAAAAAATTATTGCATCATTATTGTAACCCATTAGTTTATTATCAAAAATTTATTAAAATGAAATATTTAATCGTAGTATTATTTACTGTAATCTCATTTTCTTTTTTAGCTCAATTAAAAGTCTCAAACCAAGCTTTGTTGGAATTGGAGCAAAATATATTTGAGAAACAATTTTCAAAAAAGTGGAAAAAACTCAAACAAAGTGAATGGGAACAGAAGTGTAAAGATGCTAAATCTATGGCTGAAATGACAGAACTGTTCAATACTTATAGTGATTTAATGGCACAAACGAATTCTTTTTCTCTAGGTAACTTTGATGGAACTACAGAATTGGAGTTTGTGCAGTATTTACTTAAAGTAGAAGGAACTTTACCCGTTGATTATACAACCAATTGGAAAGTAGAAAGTAGAACCAAATGGAAAGAAAGTCTTCAGAAATTTGTGGATGTTCAAGAAAAAAAGCAAAAAGAAGAAGCTTTAATGGCAAGATTTCAAAAAGTTTCCAAAACAGTTTCTAGTTTTGAAAAAGAGTTTCCCAAAATTTGGGAAGACAGCAAGAAAAATGCTTTTAAAAACCTTTTAAAAGGTGATTTAAATGCTAAAACCAACAACACTAATGTGGAATTAAGTAATGCTGAAAATGTTATAATTCACATGGGTGAATACAATGTGAAGTCTCTTACAATTACTTACGACACAGAAGGAGACGATAAATTGGCAGAGAAATTAATTGAAGAATTGGAAGCAATCATTATGTCTAATGTTGGAACTGGATACAAAAAAGGAAACGAAATGGATCCCAAATATATCAATAGCAATAAAAAAGCCATTCAATTTGAAGGAGAAAAATTTGCAGAAACCGCGAAAAAACCAACTGTGAGTATTGGCGTTACAAAAGGACATAAACAAGTGATTATAACTGTAACAGAACCAGTTTTTGGACATTAATCGAATGATTTGGAATTTTACATAA
>JAGYKU010000097.1 GCA_018401455.1 Flavobacteriales bacterium | reverse complement strand
TTTTCTTGAGAGTTAACTTCAGGTATTCTAAAACATTAAATATAATTTTAAAAACCATTACTGGTAACTTTGCGGGGAAACATATAAAAAAAGGTTGTCATTAAAATAATGACAACCTTTTCTAAAAATTTTAATCATAAAATTATTCGTTAGAAATAATCTTGAACAATTCATCTAAATTAGGAATCAAAATTACCTCAATTCTTCTGTTTTTAGCTTTATCTGATGGATCTAGTGGAATAAATTCACTTCTTCCAGCAGCAGTAATTTTTGTTTTGTCCATTTTGCTATTGTCAAGCATAATTTTAACAACAGATGTTGCTCTCAAAACACTCAACTCCCAGTTGTCTTTTGGATGAGAAGAAGATTTCAAAGCATCGGTATCAGTGTGACCTTCCACAAGCACTTCTAAATCCGATTGATCTTGTAGCACTTTTGCTAATTCTATCAAAGCATTTTTACCTTCTTTGTCAATTACTGTACTTCCTGAAGGGAAAAGCAATTTGGCTTCCATACTTACATATACTTTCCCGTTTTTTTGTTCTACAGTAAGTCCCTTGTCAGCAAATCCCATTAATGCGTTTGCAACTTTATCTTTTAATGCATTTACTGCTTCATCTTTTTTGGCAATTAAAGCTTCCAATTCATTAACTCTTTTCTCTCTTTCTTGCAATTCAAGTGATAACTTGTCTAAAGTAATTTTTTTAGCATCAAGTTCCGCTTCTAATTTTTTCAATTCATCTTCTTTAATTTGAAGTTGCAATTTAGTAGCATTCAAATCGTTCATTAATTTTTGATTTTCGATAGCACTACCTTTTTGAAGGGCTTCCAACTGTTCTTGAATTCTCATATTCAAGTCGTTGATTTTGTCGTATTGTTGCTCTTTCATTCTTAAAGACTTACCCAATAATGTGGTGTCACCTTTAAGTCGAGTAATATTTTCTTGTAAATCAGGAATTAAACCTTGAAGTTCTGTATTTTGAGCTTCTAAACCTGTAGCTTTAGATTTCAGACTCTCTAATTCTTCAGCACATTGTTTTTGTTTGGTTTCTAATTCTTGATATTTTCTTGCAGGTACACAAGCAATCATTAGCGTAAATGCAACTAGTGATAGGGCAATCCAGTAATTTCTCATTTTTATAATATGATTTATTTTGATTTAAATACTCTTGTTAAATCTCTGTATTCCATTGCGTTAATAGGGAATGCAACGATGTTGTTTTGAATTAATCTAATGTATTGATCGTGAAACAGTGGTAAAAAAGCAGCGTCAGCAACTAATATACTGTCACATTTGTTGTAATATGTTTGTTGTTCTTCTTTAGACAAAGCAGACATTCCTTTTTCAAAATATTCGTCAAAAACTGGGTTTTTGTACCTAGAAAAGTTTGGTAAAGACCTAGCATTAGGATCGTCTGGAACATTTTTACCATAAAATAACCATAAGAAGTTGGAAGCATCAGGAAAATCGGCAATCCAAGAAGTTCTGGTGAATTCTGTTTGACCTGTTGCAAAACGCTCAATCAGTACATCAAAAGGTAAAGGTTCTATTTTAATAGAAATACCAATGTTTTCTTTTAATTGGTTCTGAATAGCTGCAGCAATAATTGTGTTGATAGAACCACCTTCATTCAAATAAAGAGTCAATTCAGGAAATCCTTTACCATTAGGATATCCAGCACCCGACATTAATTTTTTGGCTTCATCTGGGTTAAATTCAAATCCTTCAACTTCACTGTTGTCGTATTTTCCAAATTTAGGAACTAATCCGTGTTCTGCGGGTTCTCCTTCACCTTTAAGTGTATATTTGATAAGTGCTTCTCTATCAATAGCAAGGTTAAATGCTTTTCTAATGTTTTTGTTAGAAAAGATAGCGCTATTAGCGTTAAAAGCATAAAATTGTGTGTTAAGACCATTTACTTGTTGGTATTTGAATTCTGGATTACCGCCATTTTGAGCTTCTTCGATACTTACCAAAACCGCTTCCATTTCATCAACTGGTAATTTCCATACCATATCTAAGTTGTTCTTTCTAAAGTTAGACAATTCTGATTTTTTGTCTTTAGTAAAAGTTATTTTTACAATGTCTAAGTAAGGCAATTGATTTCCGTGCTCATCCTTTTCCCAGTAATTAGGGTTTTTAACCAATCTAACTTGAGTTCCTTCAGTAATGTCATCAATCATAAATGGACCAGTTCCCACACATTTGATTCTCATTTCTTCACCGTATTTATCATACGCTTCTTTAGGGAAAATAACACAAGCACCATGAGCCAAAAGACTATTGAAAGCAGAGAAAGAAGATGTTAATGTGATTTTTAACGTGTAATCATCTACTAACTCAATTCCCTTTACTTCAGTAGTTTTACCATCGTAATAATCTCTAGCGCCTACAACTCTTTGAGTAAACAACTCGTGACTCGTGTTGTCCGCTCTGTTTTGACAAAGCATTTCGAAACAATATTTTACATCTTTTGCAGTCATTTCTCTTCCTTTTCCATTCGGAAAACAAGCATCATCTGCAAAGAAAACACCTTTTCTAATGGAAAATGTCCATTCAGTTGCATCTTCGTTTACTTTTTCTGTTTCGGCTAGGCAATTTACAGGTTCTAATGTCAATTGGTCAAACTTGTATAAGCCTTGATAAATTTGTTGTGTAATTCTAGCTGATACAGCATCAATCATAGCGTGAGGAAATAGATTTTTGAAGTTTTCAACTTCATTTATTCTGAAAATTCCTCCATTGTAAATTTTATACTTTTTATCACCTTCCATGTAGTAGCCTTCTGCTTCTACCAAAACTTCTTTTCCTGCTTCATTTCCACCTTTTCCTCCGCAAGAAGTAAACATCATCGCAGCTAACAAAAGTCCAACAGTATATCTCTTTATCATTTTCATATTTGAATATAATTGTTTTTTAGTTGTTATTTAATACATCTTTAAAAATAAATGAATCATTTCAAATCTATTCATTCAACATTAATTATATATTGTTTTGTAATCTTTTAATAAAAAAATAACATCCAAAGGACGAAGATATATAATAATTTCAAATTTTTGATATTCTTAGCTATATAAAATACTATTTTTCTTCGTAAACCGTTTTTTAGTCGATGATTGATGTTATTTTAAACTATTTTTGAACACTAAATTCCAAAAAATTATTTTTAAACTTGAGAATTCAATTTTTACATAACTTAACCTTATGGGTTTTAACTGTTTTTTGGACAGGTTTTTTTTATTCTCAAACTGAAAATAATTTTAGAACAAAAGAATTGTTTTTAGAAACTTCTAAAGTAAAATTAGATAGTTTAAGTATTTTACCTAGTTCGTTCAAAGTAATTGAAAATGAACAATTAATTAGCGATTCTTTGTACGAAATAGACTTTTTTGATGGGAGTTTTACTTGGAAAGGTCAATTGCCCATAACTCTCCATTTTGAATACAGGGTTTTTGTTTTAGATTTCTCAAAAAAATATCAAAATCGAGATACCAGTTTGGTGAGAACAGATGATACTTTAAAAATGGTTCCGTTTAGATTCACAACCGTTAATAATAATGCTGATTGGCTTGGTGGCTCAAGTCTCAACAAAAGCGGAAGTATTTCGAGAGGGGTAATGTTTGGAAATAATCAAGATTTGTCTGTGAACTCTAATCTCAACCTTCAGTTATCAGGAAAAATTAGTGATGAAATCAGTATTTTGGCTTCTATAAGTGATGATAATATTCCGATTCAACCAGAGGGAAATACACAGCAATTGCAAGATTTTGATCAGGTGTATATTCAACTTTTTACTGACAAATGGAAATTAACCGCTGGTGATTTTTGGATGAAAAGCCCTCAAAGTTATTTTATGAAATACAACAAAAGAGCGCAAGGAGGCTCACTTCAAATTAAAGAAGAAAATATTTTTAATAATATAGATAGTAGTGCACTGAAATTTACAGCAAGTGCCGCTGTTTCGAAAGGGAAATTTGGTAGAAATGTAATTCAAGGAATCGAAAACAATCAAGGACCTTACAAATTGATTGGTGCTGATGGCGAACAGTTTATCATCGTGTTGAGTGGAACTGAAATCGTATATATAGATGGTGAAATGGTAATTAGAGGACAAGAAAATGATTACATTATTGATTACAACACTGCAGAAATTATTTTTACTGCCAACAGATTAATTACTAAAGACAAAAGAATTACAGTAGAGTTTCAATATTCCGACAAAAACTTTGCTCGAAGCATCATTGAAGTAAATGCCGAGACAACAATTAATGATTGGGATGTGTTTGTGAATGTGTATTCCGAACAAGACGCAAAAAACCAACCCTTACAACAAGAACTTGACGATTTTGACAAAGAAACTTTGTTCAATGCTGGCGATAATCTATTATTGGCACAGACTTCTGGAATTGACAGTTTGGGATTTGATAATAACTCCAACCGATATGAAAAATTAGATTCCCTTGGCTACGAAATTGTCAAATACACTACCAATGAATTTACTGGACAATATGCTGTGGTTTTTTCTGACGTAGGAATGGGCAATGGAGATTATATTCAAAGTGGATTTTCAGCTTTTGGAAAAATTTATGAATGGATTGCTCCCGACACGATTGGAGGATTAATTATACATAAAGGTAGATTTGAGCCAGTGAAATTGCTAATTGCACCCAAGAAAAGGCAAATGGTGAGTGGTGGTTTTAACAGAAGAAT
>JAGYKU010000096.1 GCA_018401455.1 Flavobacteriales bacterium | reverse complement strand
ATTTGGCAGTCAGTGCGTTATCAAAGGTTTCAGCTCGTATCAAAAGTAGTTGTAACTTGATAGGAAAGTGCTTCGAAATAGGCAACTAACCATACCGCCAAACGTTAGCGGGCAGCTAAAAAAGACGACTTAGAAGTAAAATGACCGATTTTAAGACATACTACAATTCAAGTTTTCAAGAAGACATTAATAGATTCTTCTCGACAATTCCAGACGAAAGTAGATTTCACGAAGACACTAAAAATAAACAGACCCTTTCTATTCAATATGAAAGGCTGACACCTGCTTTAGGTCACCTTGACTTTTTAGACAAGGAAAAGAAAGAATTTTTTGGCATTGCACTATTTCTGACAGTTTTAACCGATATGGTTTGCTTTGCCCATTTCAAGCCATACTACAGCAAATTCAAAAATTTGACCCGATATCCAAAATTTATAGGAAATTGCCCAGGCGGATGCCATTATCACCTTCACCCACGTGATATTTTTTTTGCGATGACAAAAGACCTTGCTCCTACAGAACCACACTTATTGTTCCGAGAGAAATTTATAGATGCTATTGAAATTATGAAATTTGAGACTGTGAATTTTTGCAATGAACATTTGCCAGAAGTTAATGGTGAAAGATTTTGGGAAAAGTGCAAGGACGAATTCCCATACAGACAGCGTCCTAACCCAAAATGGCAAACCGAATGAACTTAGAAGCTAAAGATATTATCATTGCTACAATTGGACTTCTTGGTTGGACTTGGGGAATTGTTCAGTTCATACTTACAAGGAGAAATCAAAAACGAGATAAAGCTCTTGAAAAGAGATTTGATGTTTATTCAGGTTTTATGAATAAATCTGATGAAATAAATCAAAATATGCGGACTGATCCAAAAATGATTTATGGCATTACAACTGAATTCTACTCGAAATTGATAAATGGAGACGAGAACGAAATAAATCAAGCATTGATAGACTTCAATTCCGAGCTAATTGAGTTCACAAAAAAGTCAGTTCAACCAATAATGATTCTGAACCAAGAGTTGAATAAATTAAAACTTGTTTGCAGTGATAGGCTTCTTCCTAAAATTGAACAGTATAAAAGGCTAGCCAATGACTACAACGATGAATTCCAAATAGTATTAAACAGAATATCAACCTCCAAAGACATAAATCTGACAGCAAAGGAACTTGAAAACATAGGACACAGTAATCGAACAACTCAAATGACAGACCTTTGGAAAGAGATTGAAAAAATGATGCGTGATGAAATTGGATATTATAAACAAAAATAAAAAGCCGACCCGCTAACATTGGCTATACGTAATGCGGGCGAAAGTGCTGATATGAAAGTGATTACATTAAATAAACTAACTGCTAAACGGAAAGTGAAGTGCCTTGAAATCCCGCACTACGCATAGCCGAGACCGTTGGCAGCAAGCTAAAAACACATGGAAATAGAAACAATTAAAAATATCGCAACAATAGCGGCTCCTTTAACGAAAGTAGTTTTTGAGACTTTCTTAAAACCTAAACTAGAACAAATTCGAAAATCTTGGAAAAGGGACAATGCCATTCTTGACCATGCATTTGAAGATAAGTTTTTGGAATATCTAAACGAAGCCTATGAGAAAAATGCAATTCTCAATACAGTTGCTTTTAAAAGAAGAAAAATTCTTCTCGAAGACGTCTACATTCCACTTAAACTACGTTATCGTGACGAAAAAGATAATAGACAGACCTTAAAGATTCAAGATTACACTGACGATTTGTTCAAGGAATCCAACAAAATTCTGATTACAGATACTGCAGGAATGGGTAAATCCACAATGTCAAAAAAACTATTGCTATCATGTATTAAACAGAATAAAGGAGTTCCAATATTAATAGAATTACGAAGACTATCTAAAACAAAGGATGTCATCCAAGAAATATTAGAGCAATTAAATCCAATTAATGAAGAGATAGATAAACAGTTTATTCTAGATATTATTAAACGTGGAGATTTTATTTTCTTTTTTGACGGATTCGATGAGATTTCCCTAACTGATAGAGCAAGAGTAACAACTGAAATTCAAAAATTCATTTCGAAAGCACGTAAAAACAAGTTTGTTTTAACATCTCGGCCAGAAGAAGCATTATCTTCTTTTGGTGACTTTCAAAAATTTCAAATAAGCCCACTAATTCCAAATGAAGCATTTGAGCTTATTGAGAAATATGACTCATCAAATAAAATAGCCCCTCTGCTCATCGAAAAGATTAAGGATAATGAGAACTTTGATAATATAAAAGAATACTTAACCACGCCCTTACTAGTATCTCTACTTTTCACGGCATTTGAGCATAAACAAAGTATTCCGTTTAAGAAGCATATTTTCTACCGTCAGGTTTTTGATGCCTTGTTTGAATCTCATGATTTATCAAAAGGTGATTCTTTTGAAAGAGAAAAACACTCTAAACTCGGATCTGATGAATTTCACCGAGTTTTAAGAGCATTTGGCTATTTCTGTTTAAAACAAGAAAATAAAATTGAGTTTTCTAGAGATGAGCTTGGCCAAATAGTCCAAGAATCCTTGGAATATGTTGATGAAGGCCAAGTAAAATCATCTGATTTTATCAAAGACCTGTTAATAACAGTACCCATTTTTTCAAAAGATGGTATTTACTATAAATGGTCTCACAAATCCCTACAGGAGTACTTCGCAGCTCAGTTTATTTTCATAGACTCTAAAGAAATTCAGAGTGACATACTAAAAAGAATGGCCTTTCATGAGAATAACCTTTCCTACATCAATGTACTTGACTTGTACCGAAGTATGGATCCTTCCGGTTTTGATGCTGTCATTACTCAAAATTTGCTTACGAAATTTATAGATTATTTAGAAAATAGCTATGAACATTTTGAAGGAGACCATAAACTACTTCGTCAAGAATTGACTTTTGGATATGACGTTTACTTGATTAGAATTAGGTTTAATCTCAAATCCGAAGAACATCATCCATCCGAAGTTTTTAATATACTCAAGAAGCATTTTAAAATTAAGTTTCCGAGAATGTCTATTGGAATCAATGTAGTTAAGGATGAAAATGATATTTCTTGTATAAAAGTACCTGAAATCAAGAAGCCAGAACAAAACCTAATAGAATATCATAAAAATCTCGGCTACGACTTTGTCAAAGAGATTAATACGGAAAAACTGAACGAAATAATCGATTTGAAATTGATTAAAAGGAAACCGTATCACGTTACTGATAGAAAGAATTCGGTATTAAATAAACCTGAAAACTTTAAGAAAGTAAATGACTTAATGCTGCTATATCTTGGGAGACGTTCGGTCATATCAATTGACAACGAATCAGCTAAAGATTACTTGGAATTAACAAATCAGAAGTCAAAAAAGTCAAAGAAAAGTGATTTACTAAACTTCTAAAAAAGGCAGCTGCCAACATCGGCTATAGCAAATGCGGGCTGACTGCTTAAATATGAAGATATTCCAACTAAACAACATTAGGTCTGGCGGACAAAGATTCCGTTTCAAAATCCCGCGCTTGCCATAGCCATGGTTGGCATTAATATAAAAGAATGAAAATAGACTTCTCGGAAATAGATAATTGGGCTGAGTTTGAAGACCTCGGAGCAGACTATTTTCGAGAGTGTATCAACCTTGACGACAACCAAATTATTAGTGTGAAAGTTGAACCAACCGGAGAAGGGCCTGATGGTGGACGAGACATTTTAGTTACTTCGTTGGTTGATGACTCAATCGTGACATTTGAAAGAAAATGGGTTGTTCAATGCAAGTTTTATGAAACGCTCTATAAGAGTAACCTTGATCGGATAAATATCCCAACACTAATTCGAGAATATAATGCTAGTGGTTATCTGTTAATTGCCAAAAACTCAGTTCAGGCGGGAGTAACACAGACTTTTGAAAATTTAAGAAACAATTGCAGAGACGGATACCAATATGAAATTTGGAACGGCAACCACTTTAGAAATAAACTTGGATTTGTAGGTAATCTTCACCAACAATATTTCCCTAAATACTATGCTTACACTAAAGAAATGGAAGCGAGATTAACACAAATTAAAGCAGAGAAATGAGAAGAAAAGCATTCATATCATACGCAATGCAGGACAGCGAACAGTACGTTCTGACTCTTCTTGCTGATTTGTTAAGAACGGAAAATTTTCAAATCGACTCAAGCTTTGATGACTATAGTAATATAGTCAGTCAATCTGCCTTTAAGAAAATCAATGACTCCTCATTATTTATTGGATTGATTACTGAATACGGAAATAGAAACAAGAATGTATTTAATGAGTGGAAAGTAGCAGTTCAAAAGAAAATACCAAGCCTTTTGTTAATTGAAGATACTGTTAATATTAATCAGCAATTGGCAAATCACCCTAACGTCTTAATTTTTAATCGACACTACCCTCAATCAGGGTTGGATAAAGTTAGAAATCAAGTCCAAAATGCTAAAAAATTGGTTGACAAAAAAAATAATGAAAACGCCTTGGGATGGATTTTAGGCGGTGCAGCAGCATTAGCCATTATTAGCCTATTATCGGATGAATGAAATAATACTAATGCCAACAATGTATAAGCGTAATGCGGGCTAAACAGCTAAAAATGAGCATTTTTACTCCTTATAAACTTTGCGGTATGCGGAAAGTGAATTGCTCTTAAATCCACACTACGCTTATACTTACCGTTGCCCTGTTCCTCCCCAAAGAATCCAATGATTCAACACCTTGAGCCACACCCCTTGTCAACACCCCCCCCCTCAATCCTGAGTCAACACCTTGAGCGCT
>JAGYKU010000095.1 GCA_018401455.1 Flavobacteriales bacterium | reverse complement strand
AAATGACGATTTGTCAAGGTGATGAGGTTATGCTAACAGTAGAAGGTGGAGCTTATTATACTTGGAATACTGGAGAAACAACAGATACCATTTATGTGTCTCCAACTGTTCAAACAACCTATGATGTTTTAGTAGTTTGGGATAGTATCGGAACTATTTCTTGTAATACACAACAAACAGTAGATATTACTATTGATGTTTTACCTACACCTAACACTACAACAGTTTCTAACGATACTTTAGTTTGTATTGGAGATCAAATTACATTAGGTGCAGTGGGTGATGGTGTTTCTTATTTATGGAGCACAGGAGAAACTACAGCAAGTATCAATCCTACAATTTTGGGTGATACCATATTTATTGTGAATTCTGTTTCAGATTTAGGTTGTTTGAGTTTTAGTGATACCATTTTTGTGACCACACAAACAGGAATTACTTCAGTGGATTTAAATATTACTGATGCTACTTGTTTTGGAAACGAAGATGGAGAGATTACATCGACTGTAAACGGAGGTGTAGGACCATTTACTTATGCATGGAGCAACGGTGAAACTACTGCCGATATTGATAGTTTGGGTGCAGGAAGTTATACTCTAGTAGTTACAGCATTCAATGGTTGTACATTTGATAATATTAGTTCACCAGCTATAGTGAATCAATTTGATTCTATTGGAGCCGGATTTACATTAAATCCAGAAACAGGATTGGTTCCATTGAATATAGACTTTACCAACACAAGCAATAATGGCGTTCAGTTTTATTGGGACTTTGGAAATGGAGATTCCGACACATTAGAAAACCCAAATTACACTTATGAAACTGGAGATACTCATACAATTACCCTTTTTGTCACTGATATTAATGGTTGTGTAGATAGTGCTTCTTATCAAATAACAATCATTGGTGAATCTGCGATAATTGTTCCTAACGTATTCACACCAAATGGTGATGGTCAAAATGACTACTTTAAACCAACATTACAAGCCATTGAAGAATTTACATTAACAATTTTCAATAGATGGGGTAATTTAATTGCTTACTACGATTGGGTAAATGCAGAATGGGATGGTAGAACACAAGCAGGTGTTGAAGCAAATAATGGTGTTTATTACTATTTAATTACTGCTAAAGGTGTTGATGGTAAAGAGTACAACTTAGAAGGACATTTTACACTACAGAGATAAATCACTAAATAAAAAATTAAGAAATGAAAAATATAATATTTACAATATCAATGTTGTTTACTGTTTCAGTAGCATTAGCCCAAGAAGTTAATGTTCCTAGTGAAGCTGCTAAAACATTCGAATCTTTCATTAATTCAAATAAAGATTGTGAGAATATACTTTGGACTCAAAAAGGAAATAATTACATTGCTTCTTACCAAAAAGGGAAAATAAATCACACCACAACATTTAATTCAGAAGGTAATTTCATAGAAAACTTTGAAGAAGTTAGCGTGCATACTTTAAGTGAAATCGTATTGAATTATATTGATGAGAATTTCTCTAAATCCAAAATAGTTCAATGTTTTTCTCAAACAAGTGATACTGCACCAAGTAGAAGCGTGGTAGAAATAAAACAAAAAGGTGTAAACTTTATGTTATTCTTTCGACCTGATGGTACTTTTCACTATCAAGAAGAGCTAAAATAACAGTTTAATTATTATCGTACAATCCTTTTGCTTTTTCTGCTGATGTAGTGATTCCTTTAATGAATGCAGAACTAAAACCACTGTGTTCCATATTGTTCAATCCTGCTATAGTGCATCCTTTGGGAGACGTTACTCTATCTATTTCATCTTCTGGATGACTGTTGTTTTCCAACAAAAGCATTGCTGCGCCTTTTGCTGTTTGAGCCGCCATTAATAAAGCATCTTCTGCATGAAAATCTATCTCTGTACCTCCTTGCATTGCCGCTCTTATGGCTCTGAGAAAGAATGCTGTACCACAGGCACATAAAGCTGTTGCAGATGTCATTTGTTGTTCAGCAATTACAATGCTTTTTCCAACAGTATCAAACAACTCTTTAACAGTTTGAAGTGATTCAGATTGTGTTTTATCTGCAGAAAGACAAGTCATAGATTGTCCTATACTAATAGCAGTATTGGGCATCGCTCTTACAATTATTTCGTGACCTCCCAATTGATCTGAAATACTTTTTAGAGTAACTCCAGTAACTAGCGAAATAACCAATTGGTTGGATCTTAAACTGCTTTTTATATCATTCAAAACTTCATTGATTTGTTGAGGCAATACTGCCAAAACAATTATCTCAGCATTTTCTACTAAATCTATATTGGAGGCAAAAGTCTCAAAACCTTCTTCTTTCAAACTTTGTAAATGACTTACATTTCGTCTGAAAATCCCAATATTTTTTGGATTCAATCCTCCAAATTTCACCCAACCTCTTGCCAATGATTTTCCTAAATTTCCCGCTCCGATTATGCCGATTTTATTCATTTATTCTTAGTTTTCTATGATTTATTTTTGTTCTGGAAAACACATAAAGTATTTTCTAACTGGTTTTGCCAATGCTTGAATATTTAAATTGTCTGACGCCTCCGTAATGTCTTTTACATCTCCATTTTTAAACAAAATATTGATGCTGTCAGATTCTGGATTATAGGCATTGTTTTCTATCCAATCACTATAAACGAAAAACTTACTGTCTGCTTCGCTGATTCCCAAAAGTTGAGCGACTTCCTGTTTTTTGGAGTTAATTACTGAAGTCTCAAAAGGCTCGTTTTGGATTTTTATTTTTAATAAATTTCTATTGATAATCATTTTCGAAAGTGTAGAGAGCACCTTGTCTTCATGATGCACCCATACTTTTATCGCTCCAAGAATATCGATATCATCCAATTGCGCAAATGCATCTAAAATTTCTTTTTTTGAAAAATCCTCTTTAGTAATATCTTGATATAAAAAAAGCCTTAAAGCCGGACTACAAAACAATTCTACTTTTTCTTTTGCGAGATTTTTTGCTCTTTCTAAAACATTCACCAACATATATTCTGCACTGATAACGGTTTTATGCAAATAAACTTGCCAATACATCAACCTTCTAGCAACGATAAATTTCTCTATAGAATATATTCCTTTTTCTTCAATCACCAATTCATCATTCACAATATCCAACATTTTGATGATTCTTTGATTGCTCACCACACCTTCGGAAACTCCAGTGAAAAAACTATCTCTTTTGAGATAATCCAGCCTGTCCATATCCAATTGACTGGATACCAACTGATGTAAAAACTTCTTGTGATATTGATTAGAAAAAATAGCTATGGCAGTGGTCAATTTTCCATTGAATTCTTGGTTCAGCGTATTCATAAAAATCAAAGACAAATCTTCGTGATGCATCCCTTTTACAATACTGTGTTCCAAAGCATGAGAAAAAGGTCCGTGACCAATGTCGTGTAATAAAATTGCCAATAAAACACCTTCGGCTTCTTCTTCAGTAATTTCATGTCCATTATTTCTCAACGTATCAATGGCTTGTCGCATCAAATGCGTGCAACCCATAGCATGGTGAAAACGAGTATGTAAAGCACCAGGATAAACCATGTGAGTAAGCCCCAATTGTTTTATTCTTCGTAATCGTTGAAAGTAAGGGTGATCAATGATTTTTAGAATGGAAGGATAAGGCGTTGCCACAAATCCATAAACAGGGTCATTGAATATTTTTTTTTTGTATTTGATGTCCATTCATAGAAATTAAGTTTACAAAAGTAAGTATTCTAGATTGATTCTATTTTCAATTTTGAGATTTAATGTCACAATTCATTTTTGAATAATTCAGATAAAGAACTTTTAATTCTTATTTTTGTATTAGATACTTTAAGATATGAAAATCAAATCAATAGTAAAATTCACAGAAGATTTCGAAAATAAAGAAGAAATAATTTTAAGAGACCATTTGGCAATGGAACGCACAAAATTAGCCAATGAACGCACACTACTTTCCTATATAAGAACTTCGCTGTATCTTCTTTTAGGAGGATTAGCTTTGATTGGTTTAAAAGAAATTTCTGATTTAAAAATTATAGGCTATATCTCTGTTTTAATGAGTGTTGTTTTTTTGTTTATTGGTTTATTGAGGTATTTTCAATTGAAAAAACATTTGAAAAGCTTTTTCATTAAACAACAATAATTTTGTAACTAAAAGTGTTTTAATAGTGTTTAACTTCACATTCACTTTTTTTAAAACCTTTTTCAATGAAAATCACAAAGAAGTATCCTTTTAGCAATTTGAGAATTGCTTTGCTCGTTTTTTCACTAGTAGGAATTTCAAATATATGGTGTCAAGAAAAAAACGAATTGGGCGGTATGTTTTCACTAGGAAGTCGCTCAACACTAAGTTTTTTTGATCATCACGGTGCTTCGATGGGCATTGGTATGGGAGGTCAGTTTAGAATTCAACTTACCGATAGAGTTAATACAGAATGGTATATGGATTATTTGAGTTCAGAAACAGATGGTGTTATTGGAAGAAAAGACCTACATATTGGTTGGTCGGTGTTTTATTACTATTTGAAAAATAATGCTTCACCAGAAAAATTAATCCAACCCTTTTTTGAATTGGGTCATTGTTTTGACCATGCTTTTGTAAATGAAATAGGAACCAATAATTTCGCTGAGCGATGGAGTTCGGCTGTGCAGATAGGAACTGGTGTTTCTTTTAACATTTCTCCAAAATTTGATTTTACAACAAAAGTTCAATACATGATACACTTAGGAAGTGACATTTCTGCAAAAATTGATTCCCAAGATGGACACCAACATGTACATATTCATGAACATAAAGGAGTCGATTTAGAAGGTCATTTACTTTTAACTTTTAGTTTAAATTATAAAATTGGAAAGATATGGAACAGATAAAAAATATGTTTTTGGTTATCGGATTGTTTTTTTTATTTGGTGATTTTCACGGCCAAAGTGAATTGACTACAAGAAAACACTTAGTAGGTGC
>JAGYKU010000094.1 GCA_018401455.1 Flavobacteriales bacterium | reverse complement strand
TTGCGCTGAAGCTTCAGCATAGGCGCCACCACCTAGTTCCGCAATTGCGGAAGTTCTCGTACTAGGCGGTTCTAAAATTGATGGGATTTAGTTGGGAGTAAGTCTCACAAAAGGATTTGTAATTCCTTCTCTTTAGTCGTTTTAGAGTGATAGTTGTTCCAAATGAATAAATCAATTGTAAGGCAATTTCATTTTTCAAAAAGATTTTACCATTACAAAATATTTTCAATCAAAGTCGCTTACAATTGTTTTAAATCAACAAAATTTTTCTATTTTTGATAATTAAACGGAGGTTATTAGACGAACTGACGTTAGCAGTAATGGCAAAAAACCGGTTCCAAAAGAGAAACACGACTGAAAAAACATAAATTTGTAGCATATAGAAATAAATAATGGACAATCGCTTTACGGACATAATTCAACTCATAAAACAATCTCGGACTAATGCTATAAAAGCCGTAAACGCTGAATTAATAAACCTCTATTGGAATATCGGAGAACATATCAGCAAGAAAATTGAACAATCAGAATGGGGCGACTCTGTGGTAACAGAATTAGCCGATTTCATACAGACACAAGAACCAGAAATAAAAGGCTTCTCCGACAAAAATATTTGGAGAATGAAGCAGTTTTACGAGACTTACAAGGACTTTCCAAAACTCTCAACACTGTTGAGAGAAATTAGTTGGTCGCACAATTTGGCAATATTTTCAAGATGCAAGACTGTTGAAGAAAGAGAGTTTTATTTGAAACTGGCTAAAAAGGAGAACTATAGTTTCAGGGAACTTGATCGACAAATTTCTGCGAGCCTTTTTGAGCGGATAATGATTGGAAACTCAAAACTCTCGACAGCTTTGAGAGAAACTAATCACGACCTTTCAAACACCTTCAAAGACAGCTATGTATTTGAATTTTTAAACTTACCTGACCCACATTGTGAAAGCGATTTACAACGAGGACTTGTAAGACAAATGAAAAATTTCATTCTCGAACTCGGTAAAGACTTTTTGTTCATAGGAGAAGAATATAAGTTGCAAGTTGGTAACAGCGACTTTTATATTGACTTGCTTTTTTACCACCGTGGACTACAATGCTTAGTGGCATTTGAACTCAAAGCAGACAAATTCAAGCCCGACCACTTGGGACAGCTTAACTTTTACTTGGAAGCATTGGACAGAGACGTGAGAAAGCCAAAAGAAAATCCGAGCATTGGAGTTTTGCTATGCAAGGACAAAGACAGTGAAGTTGTTGAATATGCTTTAAGCAGAAGTCTTTCACCAACAATGGTTTCAGAGTATAAAACGCAACTACCCGACAAGAAACTTTTACAACAAAAACTACACGAACTATTTGACAATGAGACAGACGAGAAATAGAGCCACTACTGCTAATCGAGTAGACTGCCCTACCCCAAAGGGATAGGGAGAGCCTTCTGACGCTTCGGTCAGAATTATAATCTCACATGCTTGCTGAGCTTCCAGCATAGGCGCCACCACCTAGTTCCTTGCGGAAGTTCTTCCAAGCACATTTGGGACAGGCTGTACTAGGCGGTTCTAAAATTGATGGGATTTAGTTGGGAGTAAGTCTCACAAAGGATTTGTAATTCCTTCTCTTTAGTCGTTTTAGAGTGATAGTTGTTCCAAGTAAACAAATTAATTATAAAAGCACTTTCTTTTTCAAAATAGTTTTAAATGATTCCCCACAAAGTTGTTTACAATTGTCTTAAATCAACAAAACTTTTCTATTTTTGGTAATTCAACGGAGGTTTTTAGACGAACTGACGTTATGAAAGTAAAACACTTCTTAAATGGCTAAAAATATTTAAATTTGCATCTGTGGAAAGATTTAAAAAAAAAGAAAAACAACTCTCCCCTAAAGTCAGAAAACTGAGGGGAATCATTAAAGTTGATGACAATTTCGACTGTAAACAAATTTTAACTGAAGAACTTTAAAAAAATCAAAGGTAAAAAAATCACCGTTTTGATTGGGAATTTTAGATTCACAACGCAACTATCTGAGATAGAGTAAACAGTTTTTAATTCATTTTTTTCGCTTTCAATGAACTAATTCTTTAAATTTGTTTTCTAAGAAAATGTTATGGAATACGATTATATCATAGTGGGTTCAGGATTTGGCGGGAGTGTTTCGGCATTGCGACTTTCACAGAAAGGCTATAAAGTACTTGTGATTGAAAAAGGAAAATGGTATGATGGTAAAGATTTTCCTAAAACCAATTGGAATTTGAGAAAATGGCTTTGGCTGCCTAAATTTAAGTTTTTTGGCATTATGAAAATGACCTACTTTAGACATGTAGGAATTTTGAGTGGTGTAGGTGTGGGCGGTGGTTCGCTTGTGTATGCGAATACTTTACCCAAACCCAAAAACAACTTTTACACTACTGGATCTTGGGCAGAACTCAAAGACTGGGAATCAGAATTGTCTCCTTATTATGATGTTGCCCTCAAAATGTTGGGCGCTGCTAGAAATCCCAAACTTTTCGACAGTGATTTGAATTTACAAAAATTAGCAAAATCCATAGGAAAAGAAAAAGCCTTCTCCCCTACTGATGTTGCTGTATTCTTTGGCACCCCCAACAAAGAAGTGGACGACCCTTATTTTAATGGCAAAGGGCCTAAAAGAGTTGGATGCAATCATTGTGGAAAATGTATGACAGGTTGCCCCAATAATTCCAAAAATACACTTGATAAAAATTATCTATATCTTGCTCAGCAACTGGGTTGTGAAATTATAGCCGAACATGAAGTAAAAGACATCCAATACAATGAAAAGGAAAAAATATACAACGTAATTTATAAGAAATCAACAAGTTATTTCTCTAAGTCAAAAACAGTAAAAAGTAGAGGTGTAGTGCTATCGGGAGGTGTACTTGGAACAGTACGATTGTTGATGAAATTGAAGAAAAAATCACTTCCCAACTTATCAGACAGATTGGGAGAATTTGTGAGAACTAATAACGAAGCATTGATTTTCAATGTGACTTTAGACCCAAAAACAGATTATTCCAAAGGTGTTGCCATTGGTTCGATAGTAGATGTGGACGAAAACAGTCATTTAGAACCTGTTCGATATGGAAAAGGATCTGGCTTTTGGAGAATTTTGATGTGGCCTATGGTTACAGAGAAAAATTTCTTTTTAAGAATTCTCAAACTGTTAGCACTTCCATTTACTGCTCCCATTCAATGGTTTAAAATTTATACCGTAAAAGATTTTGCAAAGAAATCATCCATTTTACTTTTTATGCAAGATTTAGACAGCACGATAACTTTCAAGAAAAAATGGTTTAGAATCGGCACCAAAGTAACCAAAGGAAAAAATCCTTCGGCATTCATTCCAGAAGCGCATGAATTGGCAAAAAAACACGCAGCACTTACCAACGCAAAATCTGTGGTTGTAGCCTCCGAAACACTTTCTGGAATTCCATCTACAGCACATATTTTGGGAGGTTGTGTTATGGGCAAAAACAAAGACGAAGGAGTTATCGATGAAAATAATAATGTTTTCGGCTATCCGAATATGCTGGTTTGTGATGGTTCGATGATCAGCGCCAATCCTGGAGTAAATCCATCATTGAGTATTACTGCTATAACTGAAAGAGCAATGAGTAAGATTGGGGTGAAATATGAAAGATGAAACTAGAAACTAGAAATCTGAAAGAGGAAATCTGAAAGAGGAAATCTGAAAGAGGAAATCTGAAAGAGGAAATATGAAAGAGGAAATATGAAAGAGGAAATCTGAAAGAGGAAATATGAAAGAGGAAATCTGAAAGAGGAAATCTGAAACTAGAAATCTGAAAGAGGAAATCTGAAAGAGGAAATCTGAAAGAGGAAATATGAAAGAGGAAATATGAAAGAGGAAATATGAAAGAGGAAATATGAAAGAGGAAATATGAAAGAGGAAATCTGAAAGAGGAAATCTGAAAGAGGAAATCTGAAAACTAGAAATGTGATATGTGAAATAATTGGCACATTAGAAAATGGATTATGGTTAGTAGAGATTCAAGACTAAAAGACAAAAGATTTTAAGATGTATTTTGTACAAGGTAGAATGTCTTAAGCATAACGTATTTTGGAAGTTAGTCTAAATGAAAATCTTAGTGTGCTTTGCGTAAATTCTTTGAGTGCTTTGCGGTAAAAAAATACTAAATGATGTTTGATGAAAACATTGAAAACTATAAAACAAAAGATTTAACACGTATTTTATAAGTTTGACAATATAAAACACATTAAAAACTGTCATGATTTTTATGAGCATAAAAAAAGCCATCTTTATTAAAGACAGCTTTTTATTAAAGTTTATTCTATTGGAATACTATTTCGTAACCGCTCTTCCGATAACGATTTTTTGAATTTCAGAAGTT
Organism: Flavobacteriales bacterium; assembly: GCA_018401455.1. Classification (GTDB taxonomy): domain Bacteria; phylum Bacteroidota; class Bacteroidia; order Flavobacteriales_D; family Parvicellaceae; genus Parvicella. The sequence goes on along the minus strand of JAGYKU010000094.1, from coordinate 779 downwards.
CCTTCATAAATTTGAGTGATTTTGGCGTCTCTCATCAATCTTTCAACGTGATATTCTTTTACGAAACCATAACCACCGTGGATTTGAACTGCTTCGACTGTAGTTTTCATTGCTACATCAGAAGCGTATAATTTTGCCATTGCACCAGAAATATCATAGTTTTCACCATTATCTTTATCCCAAGCTGATTTTAGCACCATCATTCTAGCCGCTTCAATTTCTGTAGCCATTTCAGCCAATTTGAATTGAATCGCTTGGTGTTCGCATATTTTTTTTCCAAAAGTTTCTCTTTCTTTAGAATACGCCAAAGCCAATTCATATGCACCAGAAGCGATACCTAGAGCTTGAGCTGCAATTCCAATTCTTCCACCCGACAAAGTTTTCATTGCGAATTTGAATCCGAAACCATCTTCTCCAATTCTGTTTTCTTTAGGAACTTTTACATCATTAAAAAGTAAAGTATGTGTATCAGAACCTCTAATTCCTAATTTATCTTCTTTGGCTCCGATTTCAAAGCCAGGCATTCCTTTCTCTAAAATCAAAACATTGATACCTCTATGTCCTTTGCTCGCGTCAGTTTGTGCAATTACGAGATATATAGAAGCAGTACTTCCATTGGTAATCCAGTTTTTTGTTCCATTAAGTAAATAATAATCTCCCATATCAATGGCAGTTGTTCTCTGAGAAGTAGCATCCGAACCTGCTTCTGGTTCAGAAAGGCAGAAAGCACCTACTTTTTCACCTTTGGCTAAAGGCACTAAATATTTTTGTTTTTGCTC
>JAGYKU010000093.1 GCA_018401455.1 Flavobacteriales bacterium | reverse complement strand
GAATCTCAATATGCAAACGACCTGTAAGTGGTTCCGTTTGGATAATGATTTGACCTAATCCAAATCTATTAACACGTTGTTCGATTACAGTTTCAGCAGCAGAAATAGATGACTCCGCTAATTTTTGTAATTTTTCTTTTACCTCATCTTGAGACATGTCCATAGTAAAATCTCCAGAAGCTGCAGAAGCTACTGCAAAGAATTTCATTCTTTCGTTTTTGTAAGGACCTTCATTATAAGCTTCAAAAAACAATTCGATGAAATCATCTCCTTTACCCGCTTTATAATTGTTTAAAGCAGTATTGAATGTTTCAGTAAATTGAGGTGTTTTGGAATCTCCAGCTTTATTTTTCACTAAATCTGGAATAGAGATTTCAAGTGTTACACTCATTCCTCCTTGCAAATCCAGACCTTTAGTTAACTGTTGATTTTTACATTTTTGGTAAGTTAATCCCAAAACTGGATAAACTACATCGTCAGCATGATCAGACAAAAACTGAGCTTCGTAATAAGATTTGATATCCATTTCTTGCTTTGGTGTCAGTTTATCACCATTAACAAAAATGGTATCTCTACCTAAAATTACTGTGTTGTCAAGATTTTCTTTAATCTCTTCTAACTTTGCCTCAGAATGACCTACTGCATCTGCCTCTAATCCTCCAGTTACCCAAGATAATGACAATTGGTACAAACATGCCAATGTCAAAAGTATTGTGAAAACCCAAATTGCACTTCTATTACGCATTTATATATTGTTTAATTTATTTTAAAAAAAATTTCGGGCTGCAAATATAGAATTTCAATTCTTTATAAACAACAATTATTTTATCCAAAAAAAAATCTCTTTTGTGTTTCATCACAATAATCTTATTATATTTGTATCAATTCCTTTACTATTATTGAGGTTTAACAGTTAATCTTTATGAAACAATTTAAAAAAATATTTTTTACATTTTTAATTCTATTACCTATATTTATTTACCCTCAAGTAGGTGGAAAATACTATTTTGAGCGTAAAGATAGTATTAAAGTAACGCAAAATGGGGATGAATTACAATTTCCATGGGTGGGTGGTCTCAATTCCATTCAGGTATCCAAAATAGACCTAAATAATGATGCTCATGAAGATTTGTTTGTATTTGATAGAACTGGAAATACTATACTTACTTTTGTTTGGAATGCTTCAGACAATCAATGGGATTATGCTCCAGAATATGAAGACCAATTTCCTAAGTTAGAATATTGGGCACTTTTGAGAGACTATAATTGTGATGGGAAAAAAGACATTTTTGCTTATGTTTCTGGCGGTATTGGTGTTTGGAAAAACATTTCTACCAATGGCGAACTAGAATTTGAATATATTTCTGATCCTTATGTGTTTTCTTCTTTGTTTGGAGGAACTGTTGCCAATCTTTATGTAAGTAAAGTTGATATTCCAGACATCAACGATATAGATGGAGATGGTGATTTGGATGTGCTTACTTTTAGTATTTTGGGCGATCGTTTGGAATATCATCAAAATATGTCAGTAGAATTAGGATATGGATGCGACTCTATAAAATATGAAGTTGCTAATTTGTGTTGGGGTCATTTTTTGGAAACAGGTGTTTCTACAAATACTTGTATTTTATTTGATACTTGCGGCACCAATGTTGCCAATCCAAAAGGGCTCAAACACGCAGGTTCTACAGTACTTTCTCTAGACTTGAACAATGATGGCGTGAAAGATTTGTTATTGGGAGACGTTTCATTTAATAATATTGTGGCATTATACAACGACAATAAAGGGGTGAATATGAATACTTCAATAATTGCTCAAGATACTGCATTCCCAGACGGAACGCTTCCTGTAGATATTTACACATTTCCTGCGAGTTTCAACGAAGATGTTGACAATGACGGCATAAAAGATTTGGTTTTTTCTCCTAATAATGCCAACGGAACAGAAAACCACAATAGCGCATGGTTTTACAAAAACTATGGAACAAATTCAGATCCTGTGTTTGCTCACATTCAAAAAGATTGGCTTCAAGATGAAATGATTGAAGTAGGTAGAAATGCTTATCCAGTTTTGTTTGACTATAATAATGATGGTCTTTTGGATTTATTTGTTGGAAATTTTGGTTATTTTGGAACAGGATTTACCAATAATTATTTATCTAAAATCTCTTTGTATGAAAATACAGGATCCCTCTCAGAACCTCATTTTACTTTTGTGACTGACGATTTTGCTAATATTTCTTCATTAGGTTTTCCTCAAGGAATCATTCCTACTTTTGGTGACATAGATGGAGATGGAGATATAGACATGATTATAGGAGATTATTATGGAAGGCTTCATGTATTTACCAATTCATCAAGTTCAATTACCAGCATGAATTTATCTCTAACTACTACAAACCTTTTAGATGATAACGGGGCAACGATAGATGTGGGATATTCTGCAAAACCTATTTTATACGACATTGATAAAGATGGGAAACTGGATTTAATCATTGGTGAAGAGAATGGAAATCTTAATTATTATCAAAACATGGGAACTGTTTCGTCACCAAATTTCAGATTGCAAAGTGAAACTTTTGGCGGTGTGGACGTTAGTGAATGGTGGACTACCGTTGGAAATAGCACTCCATTTCTTTTTGAAAACGATGTAAACGAAACACAATTGTTTGTGGGTTCACAAAATGGAAACATCATACACTTTACTGGTTTAGATGGAAATTTAGGCGGTAATTTCACTCAATGGGATACGCTGGCTAGAAATGTACATGCAGGCACTAATGCTTCCCCTACTTTTGGAGATTTGAATAATGATGGCATTGTAGATTTGATTGTAGGTAATGAAAGAGGTGGCGTTTCTATATTTTTTGGAACACTTGACACTTCTAGTGATATAGAAAAAATAGAAGAAAATCTTGAAATAAGATTATTTCCTAACCCAACAAATGGCGTTTTAAATATCGCTACTGAATTTGTTTTCGAAACTTACGCTATTTATGATTGCTTTGGAAAATTGATTAAAAATGGAAATTATGCGCTACAAATAGATTTATCCAATTTTGAAAATGGTATTTACTTGATTCAATTGGCTTCCAAAAATCAAACTGTGGTGAAGAAAATCATTAAATATGATCAATAAAATTGTTATATTTGATGGAGATTGTGCTTTTTGCAACAAAAGTGTTTTGTTTATTTTGAGAAAAAACACAAAAAAAGACATCTTTGTAGTTCCTAGCGATTCTGAAAAAGGAATGGCATTGATAAAAGAAAAAGATATCTTGCACGACCCAAAGGAAACCATTATTTACATAGAAAACAATCGAGTTTTTTCGAAATCTAATGCGGTATTGCAAATCTCAAAATCTTTGAAAGGAGGCTACCCTATGCTGTATGTTTTAAAAATCATTCCAAGATTCTTAAGAGATTTTGTGTATGATTTTATTGCCAAAAGACGAAAAAGGCTCATCAAAGGCAATCCAGATTGTTCGTTTGAAATGGCTCAAAAACACCAAACACAAATTATGGGGTGAACGATATCATATCACCCTTCCAAAATATTAGCAACGTTCTTTTTAATTTTCAAACATTAATCGTCTGAAGGTAATTCTTTATCGGTAATGATAAAAGCCTAAATACTCACAAAAAAATATTTTACATAAAATTCATTTAGAATTTAGAAAGTAATCTCTAATGAATGAATAACTTTGCCGCATGCTTTTCAAAACACCGAAACAGTTTTCAATTTTTTTAGCTTTTGCAGTTGGATTTTTTTCCATCTTGGCAGAAGTGATTGTCAATTTAGCATTCGGTTTAGAACTTCATTTTTTAGTTTTGGTTTTGCAGTTTTTAATCATAGGAGTATCTGGTTATTTTATCATTTATACATTACTAACAAGAATGATTACCGATAAAATAAAAGTTCTTTACAGAACAATACATTCTTTCAAAATCAACAAAGGCGATTTCAAATTAAAAATGAATGAAGATGTATTGGGCGCAACTGAAAAAGAAGTGATGTCTTGGGTGTCGAGTAGAAAGGCAGAAATCAACAAACTGAAAGAACAAGAAGCATTTAGAAGAGAATTCATAGGGAATTTAGCACATGAATTACGTACGCCTGTCTTTAGTATTCAAGGTTATATTCTCACACTTTTGGAAGGTGGATTGGAAGACGAAAATATCAATAGGAAATTTTTGGAAAGAGCCTCTAAAGGCGTAGATAGAATGACCAATATTTTGGAGGATTTGGATGCTATCACGAAATTAGAATCCGAAAGAATCAAACTGAATCTCAAAAAAGTGGATATTGTAGATATTGCAGATGAAATTATTGAATCATTTGAACTGAAAGCAAAAGAAAGAAACATTAAACTCATATTAGACAAAAAAAATATCGAACCCATTTTTGTAATGTGTGATAGAGATAAAATTGGACAGGTATTTACCAATCTTATCAATAATGCCATCAATTATGGTAAAGAAAATGGTAAAATTAAAGTTAGATTTTTTGACTTTGAAGATCATATTCTTATCGAGGTTTCTGATGACGGAATTGGAATTGCCAAAGAGCATTTGGACAGACTTTTCGAAAGATTCTACAGGGTAGATAAGAGCCGTTCTAGAAATGATGGCGGTACAGGATTGGGACTTGCGATCGCCAAACATATATTGGAAGCCCACGACCAAATGATTAGTGTAAGAAGTACGCTGGGAGAAGGTTCTACTTTTTCATTTACGCTTAAGAAAGCGAAAAAAGATAAGATTTAGTTTAGGGACAGTTTAAAATCATATCAATTCAAAATCCATAGAACACAGATGACGCTGATTTTTATGATTTACGCAGATTTGATTTTGTGTTTCTTATCATAACTCTCAAAAACAGTTGAGTAATTTTCTTTTACCACATTAGAACATAGATATCACATAGGTTTCACATAGAAAAAACAACTATGTGCGTCTTTAATATGTGCGCTATGTCCTATTGTGTTTCTGATTATACACAAGGTTAATCAATATTCCTTTATAAAGGTGTCTAGGTAATAGCAGCATAAAATCCTAGAAAATCAGTTCAATCTTTACTATCATCTTTCTATTCAAAATCAAAAAATGTAAATACAGTTGGTGTTTATTATAAATTCATTGCTGTGATTCTTTTCCCAACAAATCATAAGTTAACATCATGAATTCACATAGCATCAATGCGGTTGCTCCCCAAACAGTATGAAGGTTGAGTTCGTAGCATGGAACTTCAATGATAAAAGGTTGTTTTTCGTATTTACCAACAGTTATTTTTTTTCTTTTGAAAACTTCTTCTTTATACAAATCTAGCAAAGGAACTTCCAAAACTTTTTCTACT
>JAGYKU010000092.1 GCA_018401455.1 Flavobacteriales bacterium | reverse complement strand
CGGGTTGAGCAACTGAAGCAGATACATCTGCTGTAGTGTAATCTACTGTTACATCAAGTCTAGGAATATAATTTAAGGCAATATCAATGGTAGCATTGCTTGGTTCAAAACCATTAGACTTATCTGAAGTAAACTCAATTTCTGGGTTAATTACACCAATAGCCACATAGTCACCATCAGCAATATCAATTCCTAAAACATCATATGTAGTTCCAGCAACCAATCCAATTTCATAAACAATAGCTCCTGAACTGAAGTCACCATCTGAATCTACCATTATAGCATACTTAGTAAATCCGGCAGGTAAAGCAGGGAATGTTGCAACGTCAACCAAAAAGTCCACAGTTCCAACATCTCCAGTTTCGCTGAATCTCCACTCTCTTGCTAAACGTTGTACAGTTAAGCCTCCGTTAGGAGCCTCAGTTGTGGTCCATGCAGTAGTAATATCCGCATCATCATGACCAAATAATAAGTATTCTTGATCGACATCTAAACCACTTGGGTTTTCAACTTGAAGAATACCTGCAGACATTGCTGCTGTATGTGTGTTACTAGCATCTTCCCTTCCTATTCCTGCAACTTCATTTGGATGAAGTCCTTGATATGCATAATAGTCATTAGAAATTGTAAGACCATATCTTGCTGCTAAGTAATTCTCAACAATAATTCTTTGAGCGGTATTTAAAGTCGTATTATAAACAATAATTTCTGCAATATCACCACCATATTGGTGCACGCCAACACCAAAAGTAGGTAACAAAGAACCTATTACTTGTCTGTTTATGGTTCTAGTTGCATTAAATTCAACTGAAATTAAATCAGATTGATTATAACTCCAACTAGGGGTAGCCGAAGTTCCTGCAAACCCTCCATATGCAGCTCCATTTAAGGCGTGTCTTCCTTGATTTCCACTGGCTGCTGCTGGACGTCCATCAAAACTATAAGTCCCAGGAGCTCTTGCATCAAGAGCAACATGCCATCCAACAGAATATTCACCCCAAATTTGTCCTAGGTCAGAAGTGGCCTGATTTGCCGATAGAATATTATAAACACTAAAGAAAGTTCTTGCGTCATAAGTATGAGCATCATCAAAATAATCATCAACTCCATCAAGACGCACTACAGAACGTCCACCAATTTCAGCAGTCTGATAGGTCGACTGGTTTGCACCAGACAATTGAGTAGCATCATTTCCATTCCCAGATCTATCGGCCCAAGTTGAAACTGCTGTTCCATCTGCTTGCGAAATATCATCAGCTTGTAGCCAAAGTGTATTTGTAGCTATTGAACCTACACCACCAGGACCAGTTTGAGCACTAACAGATATGGTGCTAATTATTAATGTACTTAAAATATAAGTTATTTTTTTTTTCATATCACATCAATTAACTTTTGACTAAATGCAATCGAATGAATTCGAAATTATTTAATTTATACAAAACTAATATAAAATATTAGAAATTAATAGATTTAGCAGGTTAATTGTAACAAAATATTTACTTTACAACAACTTTTTTATGATATAAGTTTGCTCCCACTACTACTCTAACAAAGTAAATTCCGGAATTCAAAATTGAAGTTTCAATATCAATTTGTCCTCTTAGATTTTCAGATTTTGAATATACTATTTTTCCAAGTGCATCCAAAATGATGATTTCGTCTGCTCCATTTTGGAAACCTGAAACATCTACGATAAATCTTTCGTCACTTCCAAGTACTGGATTTGGATATATGAATACATAACCCTCTCCTTCGATTTCTACTCTTCTTACTTCTGAATATTCAAATGCGCCATCAAAATCGGTTTGTTTCAATCTGTAGAAAGAGGTTCCTGAATATGGATTAGTGTCCTCAGTTTTGTAATTCAACAAAGCCGTAGAATTTCCTGCTCCTTTTACTGTGGTTACTATTTCAAATTCCAAACCGTCTTTACTTCTTTCAATCGTAAAGAAATCATTATTTATTTCCGAAGCTGTTTGCCATTCCAAATCTACTTGATTTACGTTTGCTTTGGCTGTGAAAGAAACGAGTTCGATTGGAAGAGGATTGGTATTACTAGTCGTAGCCAATGCAAAAGGACTAAAACTCGTAACCGAAGCATTTGTTGTAATGCTTCCTGTAGGATTTCCTACAGCAGTTCCAGGATGATTCACCCACATTGCGCCATCCCATCTAGCTATCGTAAGTGCAGACAAATCTGCTACACCACTACATCCATTGGCTCCATAAGGTCTGTAAGACAATGTTACATTTACATTTGAAGCACCATTGGTTCTATCTAAAATCCAATGTTCACAATCTGAAATATTGGTTATGCCTGCATCAATTGGTGCTGGATCCATTCCATCTGCGTCATCTGGATTGGTATTGAAAAACTCGGCTGTAAAATGATGAGCAGTATTACTTGGTGCTGATATGCTTATTGGTCTATAAAAACCTCCTTTACCTACTGGGAAATCGAAAGCATCGTTTCCGATTTTTCGAACTGGACCACTAACGTGTGAAACATCTGAAACGGAAGAAACAAATGAATTATTTCTCATTGAAATCAAGTTTACTGCATCTGAAAAGATAACTCCTTGGTCTAAATCTAGTTCTACCGTAATTTCAATAGGCATATTCAGATAAACATCACCAGAAGGTTTATTTACTTGAAAATCTCTAAACAAAGGTAAAGTGGAGGTTCCTAAATCATTAATATTTTGATCTGTATTTCCATCTAAAATTGCTCTACCATTCGTTGTAGCACCAAAATAAATTTGTCCGTTTGAATAATCAATATTTATATCTCCGGCATAAGTCGAGGCAGAATTATAACAAGGTAAAATTGTTCCTGTATTGTTTTGAATAAAAGAAACGTTTGCATTAAAATCATTTCCTGTTCCATTAGCAGGCATAAAATAACCAACACCACTGTTTACAATTGATGCTTCGTCATTAAATGTATTCCCACCTACAGAAGCATCATTTCCTGTTCCAGTTTTTTCTAAATATGCAGTTCCATTGTAGGTTGTACCTCTGGTGTAATGTCTTGGACTACTAAAATCAACATTCCCATTCCAAATAGAATTAAAATTGTTTAAAGTTGCTGTTCCATTAAGATTAAGACTTTGAGCTGTAGTTCCAATTTGTGTAAAATTTCTAAATTGAAGTTCACCATCTGTAAACCCTAAACCACCAACAGAAACTTGCATACCATCAGCCAAAATGGCGTCACCATTTCCTTGACCAAATCTAATTCCTTGCCCATTTGGAGATTCCACCTGAACATTTCCATTAAATTGGTTTCCAGATGAATTATATGCCATATGTATATAAAAAGTACCTGTATTTCTAAGATTTAAATCTGCATTAAAGATATCTGGATTTGTCCAGCCCATTCCAAAATATCTTATTCCTGAGTTTACTATTGTTGCTACATCATTAAACACGTTATTTCCTGTACTTGCATCGTCTGTTGTACCCGTTTTTTCTAAATATGCAGTTCCATTATAAGTTGTTCCTCTTGTATCAATTCTTGGAGCTATAAATTGGACATCACCATTCCAAACAGATTCAAAACTTCTAAAAAAGCCGGAATTGTTTAATGTAAGATTTACAGCATCAGCCCCTACTTTTGTAAAGTTTACAAATCTAAGTTCACCATTGTGAAAACCTCCCGGACCTATAGTGATTGTTGAACCGGCTGCTTGTGTTAAAAAAGAGGCATTTAAAGTTCCATTTCCAAATCTAATTCCATTTGCATTTACGGATGAATTTAATTCAATATTCCCATTGAAAGTCATATCTCCATTTGCTGTTTCATTAAAATAAATAATTTGATTATTGGATGTATTTTCCACAACTAAATCTCCATTTAAAATATTTCCAGATGAATTATAAGCTATATGAACGACACCTTCATTTGTCGCTTGAACTAATAAATCTCCATTAAAAATATCTGGATCAGTCCATCCCATCCCAAAATAATTGGTGCCAGAATTAACTAAACTAGTGTTTTGGTTAAATATATTATTTCCATAAGAAGGATCTCCAGAAGCTCCCGTTTTTTCGAGATAAGTAGTACCATTATAAACTGTACCTCTAGTGTACATTCTTGGAGCAATAAATTGAACATCACCATTCCAAATAGATTCAAAATTTCTACAATAACCTGTGCCAGTTAAAGTTAAACTTTGTGGTGTAGGACCCACTTGTGTAAAAGTGTTAAAAATTAATTCGCCACTATCAAACCCTAACGGTCCAACAGTAACTGTATAAGTTGCTGCCATAGTAGCATCACCTCCGCCACCTCTTCCAAAAGTAATTCCATTAGAGCCAACACTTTCAACTTGAATATTACCATTAAATTGATTGCCAGAAGAATTATCTGCCATCCATATTACACTTGTACCTGTATTTCTTACAAAAGTATTTCCATTAAAAATATCAGGATCAGTTGTAGCAAACCTTAATCTTCTATCTCCAGAATTTACAATTATTGCATCTTGATGGAATATATTATTACCTGGAGAATCATCATCAGAAGTTCCTGTTTTTTCAAGGTAAGAATTCCCATTATAAATTGTGCTACTAGTATAATATCTTGGAGCAATAAAGTTTATATCTCCCCCCCAATTAGACTCTTGATGAAGTATATATCCTGTTCCTGTCAGTGTTAAATTTTGAGGCGTTAAACCTACTTGTGTAAAATTTCTAAACCTAAGTATTCCATTAGAAAAACCACCTGCGCCAACTGAAACAGTAAAACCATCTGCTAAAGTAACATCTCCTGCTCCTCCTCTACCAAATTCAACTCCGTTAGAAGTTCCGGTACTTTCAACGATAATATTATGATTAAATTGGTTTCCTATAGAATTATGTGCCATCCAAATAGCATTTGAGCCAGAAGAAATTATGGTTGTTTCATCATTAAAAACATCTGGATTTGTGTTTCCAAAAAGTAATCTTCCTGAACCTGAATTGGCAATAGTCGTTATTTGATTAAACACATTCCCTCCAGGAGAATCATCGTTAGTGGCATCTGTTTTTTCTAGATAAGCGGTACCATTGTATGAAGAACCATCAGTGTAGATTCTTGGTGCTATAAATTGAACGTTTCCATTCCAAGTAGAATTTTGACTCAATAAATATCCAGTTCCTGTGAGTGTTAATGTCTGAGGTGAAACCCCGATTTGAGTTACATTTCTAAATCTTAATAAACTCTCTGAATAACCTAAAGCACCAATAGAAAATTGGAATCCATTGGCTAAAGTTGCTGTCCCTTGATTTTCACCAAATCTTATCCCAAATCCTGACGTACATTCTAATTGAACGTTTCCATTGAACTCATTTAACAAATTGGCATCAGCAATCATAATTCTATCGTCACCAGTGTTTCTTAAAACTAAATCTCCATTAAAAATATCAGGAGCGTCAGCAACATTTGAACCTAATCTAATTCTTCCAGAACCTGAGTTCACAATTGATGTGTTTGCATTGAATGTATTTCCACCTCTAGAATCATCGTTTGTAGCTCCATTCTTTTCAAGATATGTTGTATTATTGAAGGTAGAACCCAATAAATATAACCTAGGCGAAACAAAATTAA
>JAGYKU010000091.1 GCA_018401455.1 Flavobacteriales bacterium | reverse complement strand
CGTCAAATGGGAATACAGCACTTATTCTAAATGCGATGCACCTTAATTTCTCTGGGGCTTTTAATGCAATAAAAATATCCGGCAATATTTCTGCTGAATATCTTTTGTATAGCAAGCCTGAATGACTGGAAGTATCACTCTCCAAGCCAAGCCAAATATTTTCAATCTTCGTCTCCATAATCTTCAAAATCTTCTTCAACAATATCAAATCTGTCGAGTAACTCCTCATTAACAGCATAAGATACTGGAGCGTTATAATTACTTTTTGGAAAGCTTATTGCGTAGCCTACAAATGGATTTATTCCTTTTGGTAAAAGATTTTTGGGGTCTATACTTTCTTCAGGGTCAAGTAGGTAAATAATTAATAATGGCTTCTTTTGGTCTCTTAATTCATTTCTAACTATTTGTCCATTCGGATACATTGCTTCACCTACTTTTTTTCTATGAAAATTAGTTAGGTTCATAGCACTTTCATACTCTTCATCAGTAAAATCAATGAATTCATCTGATGGACTTATGATATGTGATTTTCTTAAATAATATATCTGCTCATTTGAATTCTTATCATCTTCAGTTCTTTTCCATTGACCAATTTGAACTTCACTATCATATATTTCAATAGTTGAACAATTTTTTGGGTTCGGCTTAGTCATAATAGCAATTCGCCAATCAGTTAATTCACCGTTTCTTAATTGAGCATTAATGAATTGAATTATTTTTCTAGGTTCAGCCTTTTTAAGGTTTTCCACAGATTGTATTCCTTCAAAAAAGTTGACAACTTGCTCAGCAGGTATATCATACCACACAAAAGAATTTGGCTTTGTAACAAAATTTGAAGGTAGAGTTCCTATGAATTTTTGTGTGTTTTTGAAATTATTGTCAATGACAGAAATGTCCTTCTTAAATTCATAAGATTCGACCAATCTACCTGCCCAAGAAATTTGAACCGTAATTGCCGAACGCATTTTATTCGTTGCTGAAATTTGAAGTACGCCAGGATGTGTCCTAACTTTTAAGGCATATTGCTCAGGGGTTGATCCCGCAACATCCGTCATATAATCAAATTCTTCTCTTAACTCTTCTGATGCTTGAGTAATATGGCAGAACCATTCATTTAACTCTCTACTTGTAAACAAACGGCATAAATCAACATATCCACCTCTATAACCAAACCAACGTCCCATTTGCATAAGCGTGTCATACATTCTGGATGCTCGTAAATAGTAACTTACTGAAAGTCCTTCTAAAGTCAAACCTCTCGAAAGTTTGTTTCCTCCTACAGCTATTACCGATATTTTGGAATTTGGATTTGAATAATCCAAAACGTCTTTCGAGCCACCATGAATAGCTTTTACAGAAATAAGTTGTGCTGCATCATTTAAGTGTTGCAAAACATCATTCCATTTATGAACTTTTGTTTGGGCGTCTAAATTTTTGAGTTCTGAATCTAAAATTTGCTGAGAAACGGTTACAAAAGATCGATATCCATTTTCATCTTGCTGAAACGTTTTTTTAAACTGTTCCAATATTTCAGAATCATTCTGATCAATACCTCTTCTGTAATATAAAAATTGATTATCAACTAGTTCAGTAATGTGATCTTGCCACAATTGAAACCTTGATACGTGCACTAGCATTGAGTTATGAACTTCTGTTTGACCTCTTAACCTTCTTATGGCACAAGTGATAATAAAGCAGCGTATTGCTCTTTTTAAGGATTCAGGAAGTGAAGAAGGTTTTTGGTCATCTTTTTTATGTCTATCTGGAACAAAATCTCTGTAATCATTGATTCTATGAACAATTGGAAGAACTCTATTAGAAGATTCATCTTCTTCCAAAGGACTAAAACCAAAAACTTTTTCTGGCCCAATGTAATTGGAAGGAGCTGGTATATTCTTTATAAAGTTTCTAGGGAATAAGTTTTGGTCATCCAATGGAATAAAAATATTCGCGAATGGAGTAGCAGTATAGCCGACATAGGCATTTTTACCAAATAGATTAAGTATTTGAGTAATCCATCCGTTAATTGAGCTTTGCCTTTCAGGATCATTTGAAATATTGATAGAAGCATTATCCGCTTCATCATCAATAAGCAAAAGAGATTTGTTCCGAATTACGCGTCCAAGTTCACTATCCTCATTTGCTTGTGCTCCCAACCACTGATAAATTCTACGTAGTACATGTGGATTCTTTTTTATTACTGCTACAATAGGTTCAGAAGTGTTAAAGTTTAAGCCTAATGCATTTGCTGCTCCTTGCGTAAAGTCTCCCTTTTCAATACTTGAAGTTAGAGAATGGGCAACTATTGGAGAACCAAAGTAAGGGTCACCAACTCCAATTTGAATACTTCTTTGGTCAAATGCTCTGGTGTGTTGTGTGTCAAAGCCTAAAAAACTTTCGTCAATTCTTATTTGTGTTTGGCTTCTGAGATTGTTATGAATTCCAGCTAAAACAATGATTAATCCAAAACCAGCATCAGCGGCCTTACAGATAAGCCCTGTATAATTTGCGGTTTTACCAGATTGCACTTGACCTACTACTAAGCCTTTTTTGTTAATTGTAGCTTTCAGTGATGGGTCGAAAAAGTTGTCAAGAATGCTGTCTGTAATTCTGTCTAGTTTATTTATTACGTCTGGGGCAAAATTCTTTTCTATTTCCAAATACTCCCGATACCTTCCCCAGAATCCATTTTCGAAATCAATTTCTGCTCTTTTTTCATTTAACCAAGGATTATTTTCATCTTCCTTTAAAATCGTTCCAAACTCATCTTGTCTAATGGTATAAAGTTCTTCAATCCTTCTAATGAGCATTTCACGATTCTCATTTACGAAATACTTCATTTTAAGAACTTCATCAACTGCATCTTCAATTTCTTCTCTAGTGAATGAAGAGCTATCTGATAAAAGTTGTCTAATATTTTTTATCGGGTCTTTTTTACTCATTTATCAAAAATTCAATATATTCTGGATAGAAATTATATGGTTCGGTATTTAATATTCTTGCCTTTGCTTTTTCAATAGATAATCCACTTTTTACAAATCCATTAAAAAGCTTTTGCATTGTTTCCTTTATCGCATTGTGATCTATTCCTTCAAAAGGCTGTCCGTGTGGTTTTTCATTTTCGCTTTCTTGGAGAGTGATTAATGGGACAGGTATTGTTTCTTCAATAAACTGAATTACCCCTTCAATATCTTTTTTTAAATCGCCAGCTTTGGCAAGCAATTCATTTAAAAGAGGATGTTTGCGATTTATTTTATAAAAGCGCTTACCGTGCCTAGCTCTTTCTTCCCAGAAGGGAAAATATTCATCCGAAGCTAGTTTTCGCTTTAGAACTTTTCCTTTGTGTCTATAAACTTCAACTGCTTGGTTTCGGGCTTCTTTTGCAACTGCCAAAATCTGTTCACGGTATATTGAAGGTGGTCTAGCTATAGATTTTTTAATGTCGATTTGCCAATCATCATCAAAGTTATTTGGTAGGTCAATTTGAATTCTACAAAGATCGTAATGAACTTCTCTTTTGAATAATCCTAACCAATCACCAGCAACTAAAAGCCTTCTGTTTCGATAAACATAAAAACCTTGATGAGCAGTCCAGCTATCTTTAGGTCCTTTACCATAATTATATTGTTCTGCTGAAAGTTTTGAGCGGTGCGGCAATACAAACCCCTTGATTCTAATTGAACCTCCTTCTAATCTCGTTTCAGGTTTAGTTTGCAATCCATCAATACCAATCATAAATGGATCCCAAGATTTAATTTCACGATTACGGAAGTAAATCTTTAAACCTTCATCCATGTATCTGTGAAACACCATTGATAAATGAGATTTGACGGAATGCCATAATCCCAAAAAACTTACTTTTTGCTTCTAGTTGTCTATCAGATGTCCTTTAGTGGTCTATCTAGATCCCAAACCAAAATAACACAAGTTCCTGTTTCCAACATTTCAAGTTTTTAGTCCAACTTTCTTCTTCAGGAATATGTCTTATTAATTTCCAAGCTTGTTCTTGGTTGACATAATCTAAATCCCAAGTCCAAAAAACAGAATTGTAGTCTTTTGCTTTTGAAAAAACTGTAAATTTTCTTGATTGCGAAAAAGAAGCGGTTTTTAACCCTAATCCAAATCGACCTAAATCATCTCGATTTCTTTCGTCTAATGGATTTTTACTTCCAGGTCGCATAGCTTGAACAAGCTGTTCACTATTCATTCCTGTACCATCATCTAAAATAGACAATGTTGTGTTTGAACCTTTCCAATCATAATCAATCCAAATATTCTTCGCTCCAGCAGTAATTGAATTATCAATTATATCAGCAATTGCAGTTTCGATAGAATAACCAATAGCACGAAAGGTTTCAATCATTGAACTTGCTTCTGGTTCTGCAGAAGTTGAGAGAATATTAGAATAGTCTATCATTCTAATATCTGTCTGCAAATGATTTCAATTGCATCCCTTTTATTTAGAATATTATTAAATTCACGTAATGAACTTTCATCGTCATAAACACCATTTCGATCATTCCATTCAAGCCATTTAATTAGATCAAGCCTCTTCCAAGAACTAAGTTCCTTCTGCAAGTCTTGCTTAGTTTGGGCATGAATTATCAAAGTTGGATGCTGATTAATTTCTAATGTTTCCATAATTAATTTAACTTAATATTTCATTTATCTTTATTGCAATTGATTTTGCCATTAAAGGCGGCACTGCATTACCAATTTGTTTAAAAGCAGCCGTTCTATTTGCTCCTTCCTTTTCGCCTTCAAAATAATAGTCATCTGGGAAAGATTGAAGTCGTGCTGCTTCTCTTATACTTATTGACCTATTTTGCTTACTATCAGGATGAATATAATAATGACCATCTTTAGCAATATGGGCTACTACAGTTTGAGAGTAGGGTAAATCAGCCGCTACGACTTTAAATCTGTCAAAAAACGAAGTTCGATTATTGTGTGTTTTTAGTCGTTCTGGTAAATCATTGTAGTTTAAGCGTTCTTGTTTTTTATCCCATTTCTGAACAGCAATTTTATATATTTCCTTGTCCTGTTCTCTATGCGGTCGTGCAACGTGTTGGGTTAAAATGTCAATTCCATTGCGTAAGGCATGAGATTTGAGGTAGTCGGTTGTTTCTGTTTTGTAGTTCAAGAATCTGTCTGCTCCTTCACCTGCTTTTATTACTGGCAAATCATTCAATAAATCTTTAACTAAATAATTACTTTCAGTTGCAATTTCTTCTAAGTTTGGAATATTAACCTTTCTATTTTTTTGCCAACCAAGAATGACAATTCGTTTTCTATTTTGCAATACTCCAAAGTTTCTTGCTTCAAGCGTATGAAGTTTTATTTGATAGCCTTTTTTGTTAAAAATTTTCTCCATTTCTTCGAGATAGTGACCGCCTTTAGCGGATTTTAATCCCAATACATTTTCAAACACAAACATTTTTGGTTTGTATCTTTCTAAATAATCAGCATATTGAATAAATAGATAATTTCTAGGATCTCCCTCCATTTTAGTTTTCGACCGTGACCTTCCAACAAGTGAATAAGCTTGGCAAGGCGGTCCACCAATAATTAAATCTATACTTTTACCTTTTAAAAAAACATCAATTTGTTTATGTATTTCCTCATTGTTTTCATCACCAATAGGCAAATTAATAATAGATTTCAGCAGGTCATTGGGTATGTTTTTGTAAAGGTCTTCACGCTTGATTTCACCTCTTAGATAAGACAGGTAGGTGTCAAAATTTCCTGATTGCTTTAAGTAATGATATGCTGCCCTTGTTTTAAGTGTATTACAAGCCGATTTTTCAATTTCAACATGAGCAATTGGTTCAAATCCAGCTTGAATAAACCCCTCAGATAGGCCACCAGCACCAGCAAAAAGGTCTATAAACGTAAACTTCTTGTCTACTTTGGTCATAATTGTTCTAAAATATTTTTAATAAAAATATTACACAAAAATATGAATATGAAATCCTTAGACTTATTAGTCATCTGAATTTTTA
>JAGYKU010000090.1 GCA_018401455.1 Flavobacteriales bacterium | reverse complement strand
AAAAGTGTGTTTGAAAGATATATGAAAGGAACAATAGAGAGTGATTTAGAAATATTGAAAGAATTGATTTTTGAACTTATTGCCTCAAAAAAATGAAAAAGAACAGTGCATAACATCACCTTGGAAGACAGCGGGCGGTTCAGAGTAACTATGAAAATCAGTATCTTTAAGAAGTTAGGAGTAAGCTGGAAGAAAAGTAGTTCGAATGCCCGCCGTCTCCAAGCTGAATCACGTTAGCACTCACCCTAAAAGACCGACACTCCCGACAAAAAACTAACAGGAAATCGAAAGAAATAATGCCAACGCTTCACAAAATAAAAAGAGCTGCAACCCAATGCACAAGCCGACACGAATTGCAGCACATTTTATTTTGCCCAACCGCACCTAAGCCCAACACTCGACAGTCAAAATGAATTTTCACCTTTCTTCGATAGATTAATTTTTTAAGCGTACATTTGACCAATTAAAACAAGTCTACAATGAACAACCAGAAAACTTTTGGACAGACAATAAGAAGTTATAGAGAGTCAAAAGGCTTATTGTTAAGACAATTAGCTGCAGCATTAGAGGTGGATACTGCTTTTATTAGTAAAATGGAAAGGAGTGAAAAGCAAGCAACAAGAATACATGTTGAAAAATTAGCAAAAGCTTTGGAAGTGCAAGAAGACGAACTTCTAACAATCTGGCTCTCTGATAAACTATTAATCACTTTGGAAGAAGAGCCTTCTGCACAGGACGCATTGAAACTAACAGAAAAACGATTAAAAACTAAAGCAATTTAATATTCTATGCCTGACTTTATTTTCAGATTACCACTACGATTAACTGATGCCCAACGATTGGCAATAGATGATTATGACGAATCACTAGTTGTTACGGGTGGACCTGGAAGTGGTAAAACTACAGTAACCATTTTTAGATTTTTAACTCCAGTTAAAAATAATCAAAACGCTTTATTATTTACTTACAATCGGACACTTCTAGCGTCAATAAAAGGTATTTTACGAAATAAAGCGGAGGAGCTCTTTGGTGATTTAGATGAGCAGACAATAAATTCAATAATAGAAAACAAAGTAAGTTCATTTTATAAATGGTATGCAAAAGGAGGTCAATGGTTTAATTCATCTTTAGACGAAAATCAAATCGAACAAAGGTTTAGAAGAACAGGAAGAATTTATAAAGAAATTTTCTTTGATGAAGCACAAGATTTAACACCTGCGGTTTTTGCTAAAGCATTTATCCTAGCTGAAAAGGTAACTTGTGGTGCAGATAATGCACAAGATTTACAAAGTAATTTTCCACCAGATGAAGCATTATCTATTATTTTGGAAAAACTCAGAAATCAAAAACATACAGACCTCCAACCTCTAGAACAAAATTTCAGAAATACAAAGGAGATATTTGAATTTGCTAGAGGCTTTGTTCCCGATGATGAGATTGTACAATCAATTGATACAAACGACTTGCAAAATGGTGAAAACCCCGAGATATTGGACAACCTTTCAACTGATGCACAACTTTCAAAAATCAAAGAAATAATTGAAGCAAACCCAGCAAGCAACATCGGTATATTAGTTAATTACGGAAATCAAGTAGTTGACATTAAAAATTACTTAGAAAAACCAGAGAATGGATATTCTTGTCAACCAAATTCTACAGACAATAGAACGTTTTCGTACTACTATAATGGAATGCCTCAAGCAGAAGAACAAATAATGTTTGATAGAATGAAAACTCCATTTATATGCACCTATGATTCGTGTAAAGGACTGGAATTTGATATTGTAATCATGCCATTTTTTAATGATGCAGCTAATGCACTTAGCAGACAAAGGAGAAAAAGGAACAATGATGGCTCATACTCCTATGAATTTAATTTTGACGGAAGTCCAAAAATGTGGGCAACAAGAAATCATTACTATGTTGGGGCAACAAGGGCTAGAACTCAATTATATCTATTGTGTTACCAAAAACCACAATTACTAATTGACCTATTAGAATTTATATCATCCAATAATCAAAGTCAAATAAATTTATTCGATGATGATTTACCATTTTAAAAAGTAACGTATCATGGCAAAGAAAATAACAAAAAAAGAAATAGAGAAAAATACAATAAAGACTCCTAAAGAAGAAATCTTTACCGGCAGCCTGTTTCAAAATCAAACTGAACAAAAATCAGAAATTCCTTTGGAAATTACTAACTCAGAAAAAGTAGAAATTGTAAAGGAAATAAGTAAATCTTATAATGATGAAACAGAGACAAAGTTTACTGATGATAGTATTTTTTCATTAACAGACAATTTATATCTAGAAATTCATAAATCAAATTTGTTGCAATATTTTTCAGCAGGATGCATTTTTCCATCTAAATATAGTTCGCAAAAAGCATTTTCAGACCCGCAATCAATTAACGAGAATGGCATACTCATTTCCAATGGATTTATGTCCAATGATAAAGATCATATCCTCATTCAGATAGATGCTTTTGTAATAGATAAAACTTCATTATCAGTAAATGGTTCATTCGGCTTGTATTGTAGTATCATTCCTATTAGCAGAATAATAAAACTTTATGTACACGATAATGAAACAAAGAGAAAAACACTTGATGATTCACTAATCAGAGATGCTGGTTTTATTCCAGACACATTAATTGAAGTTGGCTTTCCAACAAATATAGCTAAGGTATCTTTTGTTGAGTTTAATATTGCCCCGCAAAATCTAGAAAGTCAAATTAACAAGTTTGATAAAATTTTAGGCTTAATAGCAGGGGCAAGAAATTTTAATCTATTGACTTATAATCAAACAGGAAAATTTAAAACAATTTCAGACCATTCTTTATATGCAATGCAAGGCATTGAAGAAACTTTTGGAATAGAAATTGTCAACAGTGGTCATTTATCTGATTATTATAAATGGCTGTTTACCAATTCATGCCCAAGTGACCGCCCATTGCTTCAATGGCTATTTAAAAGAGTTTATAACTATGCCAATTTCACTGATTCAGACACATCTGAATTTGAATCTCTTTGCGAAAAAACCAATTCTTTTTTAGGAGAAGAAAAACAAGTAAAAGATATCTTTTCTGCCCTTAGAAAAAGCCTAGAGAGGAAAAAAGCAATGAATAATATTCTGTTGCTGCAATCAAAGAATAGTTTAGCCCTTTATGTTTTTGCCTATTTACGCAACTTTGGAACTAGCCAAAATCCAGAACTCCCTAGAGTTGAATTAGTCAATTCAAAAATTAATAAATTTAGTGAGTATGCATTTGCAACACTAAACTTCTTTTTTGGCTACAAGCAACTTAGAAATTCAGAAGATAGAATTTTAATTTCTGACGATACCTTAAAAAAAGCAATAAAGATTCCTAATAAACCAACCATAAAATTTGAATTGAGTACAGAATTCGATTATCGAATTATTGATTCTGTGTTTAATTTTGTTTTTGGAATTAAGAACACTGAATTGGTAAAACAAGTAAACATATCAGTTGAACAAGGCAGTACATCAATCTCAATAGAAGGATATGACTGTTTTTCAACTGTGATTTTTGGCAAATTGTATCATAGAATATTAAAATCAGATATAGAAGATCAACTAAAGAAACTTCCAAATGAAATTACAATATTCTCAGAGTTTGGGCTAGTTTGTCATCGTTTAGGTTTGAAACGATATTTGATTGGATTAGAAGAGTTAATTGGAAACCCTAAAGCAATTCTAAGATTTGTTTATTATTCAAAATCAGATCTAATTGATGCAATTAGAGCAAATAAAATCGATACGGAAGAAATTAAACACAGAATAGTTCTATCTCAAAAACATAAAGAATTGTAATGACACTTGAAGAACTAAAATTAGAGTCATTACAATTTGACTTAGAGGACTTAAACGAATTTGTTTCTAACAACAGAAACGAAATAAAATTACTCTTTAGTAATTTGGTCGTAGAATCAACAGCCACTAGAGATTGTGTTGAGTTGATTCGCCATATTCATTCCAAACGCAAAAATGGTATTGATTTAGTCGGTATTCAATTTTTAGTAACAAGTCTAGCCTTTTACTTTAAGTCCGCCAATAAACCTGAGTTCGTTCAAACTTGTATTACTAATCTTCATGACAATGTTCTAAAATACAGACTTTTGGCTTGGTTTCAATATAGATTTGAACATAGGCAAACAAAATCACATATTAGTAGATTTCCGCAGTATTTGGAAAAAATTTCTAAAGCTGTTGCAGATGAAAATGAAGACTATACAGATGATGTTCTTTCAGATTTACACTCATACTATTCTGAATTTAGCCATATACTAGATTTTCAAGAACAATTTACCAATCCTGATTTAGTAAGTAGATTTCCAATTCTAAATGAATATAGTAAACGAAAAGGTGCTTTAGACTACAGAATAGAACTACACGAAAGCGTAGATAAAATATTTACACCATCTCAATTTACCGAAAATCTTTTTTCCGAAAAATTTATTGACTATATTAAGAATCATGATTCTACTGTATGGAATAGCATCTTACTTGGTTTAGACACCTTTACAATTCGTTCCGAAGTTATAAATTTTGGTCAAGCAAATTTTGATAAACCATATAAAAAGCTTCAACCATCGGATATTGTTAAGCTGTATTGTTACTTTAATATGCGTAAGCATTATTATTCATCAGTATATCTTTTTGAAAGATGTTCTTGGATAAAGAAACTTATCACTAAAGATGGTTGTTTAAAATTTATTGATGTGGGTTGTGGTCCAGCTACTTCTGGAATAGCATTGACTGATTATTTATTCTCAATCAAGAATTTGAATCAGCAATTTGATTACATAGGTATTGACTATTATGATTCAATGCTAGAGGCAGCAGCCGATCTAATGACTAATTCAGCCTATAATAAATGTACAACCAATGTTTTTGAAAAAAGAATCGGGAATCTGCAAAGTGAAGATTTCCTTGATGCCAATTCGATATTATTTAACACATGTTATCTCTTTGCTAGTCCAACTCTAAATATAGATTTATTAGCCACTGAAATAAATAATGTATTGAATGCTTATAGCCATCTTCCCAGATTCTTGCTTTTCCAAAATACGACTGACGAGTCAAAAAATACCAACTATAATTTATTTAAAACAAAAATCATTAAGCATGATGTATTACTTTCCGAGAAAGTAACAATCAAATACAATAATCAGAGAAATAGCTTTTATCCACCAGTCCATGAATCAGTCTATTTCGAAGTCCTAAAATTTTAAAATATGTATGATTTATTCAATCCTATACCCGATAATGTTTTATCAAAAAAAGATATTAGCAATCCTAAAATCATAAATGACATATCAATGATTCAAGGATTGACATATGTTCCAAACTTCATTGACAAGATAGAAGTGAATCATTTTATTGAATCAATTAATGCTGAACCATGGTTGACAGATATTAAACGCAGGGTGCAACATTACGGTTACAAATATGATTACAAAGCACGTTCAATAGACTATTCTATGTTTATTGGAAAGTTACCTAGTTGGGCTATGACAATTGCACAGCGACTATTCAATGAAAAGCATATAAGCGAGTTACCAGACCAGCTAATTATTAATGAATACAAACCTGGACAAGGGATTGCTAATCATGTTGACTGTGAACCATGTTTTGGCGACACTATTATTTCAATTAGTTTAGGCTCATCGTGTGTGATGGACTTTATCAATCTTCGAACAAAACAAAAAGTTGAAGTAATGCTTGAATCAGGTAGTCTTGTTGTTCTTACAGGAGAAGCTAGACACAACTGGACACATGGAATTGCTCAACGCAAAACAGACAACTTTAAAGGCATGAAAACTGAAAGACGATTAAGAATTTCGATGACATTCAGAAAAGTAATATTGAAGTAAAATTCAACTCTTTTGGTGGCACATTTGCAAAACCGCACAAGCCAACGCTGAAGCCAAGTTTTGCAAAAGAGCCACCAAGCCAACGAACCAAGACAGACACCAAATGACAAAGAACAAACACTACAAAAAAGAAGGGCGAAGTGCTAACATCACCTATACGCAAGCAGGGGTTTCGTGCTTCGTAGGACAGGAAAGTGATAAATTTGAAGTTCAGTTCTTCGTAGGAAGTTCAGTGGTAAAAATCCCTGCCTGCGTGTAGCTGCAAAACGTTGTAAGCAAGCTGAAAAAAATCCCAGAAAACAAGAAACATCTATAGTTATGACATTTCAAAATGTTTTAGAGAAAATTAAAACCAAGGGGTTAGACCCTTATAATCTTGAGAATATATTAGAAGAACTTAAAGCTGAAAACGTATCATATTCGAGAGAAGATTTAGAAAATCATTTATCATCAAATCAACAATTTAATTACAATTCAACACAAAATGATGTTGCATTGTTAATGGCGCAAATCGGTAGTATTTATAACCCTCAACTTTTAGCAGATGTTTCTTGTGGGTTAGGGAATATATTAATTCATTGTGATTATTGTGATGTTGTTGGTTATGACATAAACAAAAATATAATTGACATTGC
>JAGYKU010000009.1 GCA_018401455.1 Flavobacteriales bacterium | reverse complement strand
TTGTTTATTAGAATGTTGGTTGAAACAGGATTGGTGGGAGTAGTATTTTTGTTGTTGATCATATTTAGGTGTTTCATTCCCAAAAAAACAGCAGATAAAGAATTTCAGTTTAGAATAATCAGTCATGCAATTCTAATTATGATTTTGGTTTATTTTCTGAGGCAAGGAAACTATTTCTTAAATGCTTTTCCTATGTTTGTAATGATGTATTATTACAATTGGAAGCAGTATAAAAAGAGTTTGGAGGAGAGTTCTACAATAAGCGAAGAAAATATACTGATAGAAAATAAAGTTATAGAAAATTGAAAGTCCTTTTCCTATATACCGAACTCGCTGGTTACACCATCAACTGTATGAAAACAAGCATGGAAATATTTCCAGAATTGAGCATACATGTAGTAAGGTGGCCTGTCAATCAAGAAGCACCATTTCAGTTTGATTTTGGAAATGTGAAAGTTTATGAAAAAGAGCATTTTAAAGGTAAAAGTATTTTAGAATGGGCAAAAAAACAGAATCCTGATGCAATTATAGCGTCTGGGTGGATAGATAAAGAGTATAATATTATTTGTAAATACTTTGTCAAAAAAATTCCTGTAGTCGTTGCACTTGATAATCATTGGAGAGGAGATTTCAAACAGAAGTTAGCAGCGGCATTAAGAAAATGGACAGTTTTAGATAAATTCAATACGGCATGGGTTCCAGGTCAAAAACAGTATGATTTTGCTTTAAAATTAGGAATTCCAAAACACAAAATATTTGAAGGGTTTTATTCTGCAGATGTTTCTCTTTTTGAGAGTTATGCTCAAAATAAAAAGAGTAATAAAGAAAATAAAAAGTTCTCAAAAAAAATATTATATGTTGGGAGATATGTTGAACATAAAGGTATTTTTGATATGTGGAATGCCTTCATTGAACTTCAAAATGAAAATCCAAATGATTGGGAGTTGTGGTGTGTAGGAACAGGAGATCAATGGGAAAATAAAATTGAACATCCTCAAATAAAACATTTAGGCTTTAAACAACCTGATGAATTTCAAGAAATCATTGACCAAACTTCAATTTATATACTTCCCAGTCATTTTGAACCTTGGGGTGTATCATTGCATGAATTTGTAGCTGCAGGATTTCCCATTTTATGCAGTGATAAAGTAGGGTCTTCAGAAGTATTTTGTGAAGACGGAAAAAATGGGTTTATTTTTAAAAGTGAAAATATACAATCATTGAAAGAGTCGATGAGAAGAGTAATGCAAATGAATCAAGAGGAGTTCAGCAAAATGAGTCAAGAATCAACAAGATTATCAAAAAGAATAACACCTGAAATATGGTCAAAAACATTAATTGAAATAGTTAAAAATGGAAAAAACTAAAATACTCGTTACGGGTGGCGCTGGAAATGTAGGTGGCGCATTAGCAAGAAAACTAGTTGAAAACGACAACTATTTTGTGGTCATAGCCGACAACCTTTCTACGGGAAGTAGAGAGAAATTACCTAGTGACGAATTCAAAAATTGGTCATTTGTCTTTTGTGATGTCAATAAGTATGAAGATATTTCAGAAATCATGTTGTCCTACAAGTTTGATTTTGTATTTCACTACGCTGCTGTTGTAGGAGTGAAAAGAACGCAGGAAAACCCAATTATGGTATTGGATGATATCGATGGGATTAAAAACGTTTTAAAGCTCTCTAAAAACACTTCTGTTAAACGTGCTTTCTTTTCTTCTTCCTCTGAAGTTTATGGAGAACCGGTAGAGTTACCGCAACATGAAGAAACAACACCGTTAAATTCTAGAGTTCCTTACGCTGTAGTCAAAAATGTTGGAGAATCTTTCTTTAGATCTTTCAAAAAGCAGTATGGACTAGATTTTACTATTTTTAGGTTTTTCAATACCTATGGACCTAATCAAAGTAAGGATTTTGTTGTGGCAAGGTTCTTAGACTTAGCGCTCAAAAACGAACCAATTACCATTTATGGAGATGGATCTCAGACCCGAACGTTCTGTTATGTAGATGATAATGTTGATGCTTGTGTTAAAATTTTCGAAGAACAATTGGAAATGAATGATGTTATCAATATTGGTGGTGCGGATGAAATTACAATTTTAGAATTAGCACAATTAGTCATTCGGCTTACTAATTCAAAATCAGAAATAGTTTTCCTTCCGCCACTTCCCGAAGGTGACATGACCCGAAGAATGCCAGATAATTCTAAAATGAAAAATATTCTCAATAGACCACTTATTTCGATTGAAGAGGGAATTGTTAGGATGATGGAACACTTTTGATGTATGATGGTTTTGAGTTCGGAGTTTGATGTTCGGAGTTTGAAGTCCTAAAACGTAGATACCTTTGTTGCTGAAGGTTTATAGTTTTATGTCAAGACGTTGCATAGCCTGTATTGATGAAGAATGAAAGGGCTTTATTGAATATTGAAAAATAAACAATTACCCAATTATCTAATTAATTCATTATCTAATTACCTCATTATCTAATTGTAAAAAAAATGACAAAATACACACTAAATACAGGTAATCCACACACGCATTTTCTTCAAATTGAGGCAAGTTTCAATTGTGAAGGGAAATCTACTATGATTCTCAAATTACCTGCTTGGAGACCGGGAAGATATGAAATAGCCAATTTTGCAAAGAACATCAAAGACCTTGTTATGTTCAACGAAAAAGGGGAGAAGGTACACTTTGCTAAAAGAAAAAAAGATGAATGGTTTGTTGAGGTAAACAATTCAAATAAACTGGTTGTTAAATATCTATATTATTCAAATATTCTTAATGCAGGTAGTACTTTTTTAGATGAGTATCAATTGTATGTGAATCCTGTAAACTGCTTTATTTATGAAGAATTTCAAGAAAATACCCCTTGTGAGTTGAAGTTGAATATTCCAAAAGATTATAAAGTAGCCATTACCTTACCGGAAATCGAAAAAAACACTTTCAAAGCTACTTCTTTTCATGAAATAGTAGATTCTCCTTTCATCGCTTCTAATAGTTTAAAGTATGAAAGTTACACTTCAAATAATATTGTTTTTAACATTTATTTTCAAGGTGTTGTAAAACCAAATTGGGAGAAAATAGTTGAAGATTTTAAAAAGTTTACAGATTATCAATTTCAAAAAATGGGAGGATTTCCATTTGATCAATATAGTTTCTATTTTCAAATAAATACCAATAGCGCTTATCATGGAGTAGAACATTTGAAGAGTACTGTGATTCAATTAGGGCCTTCTTACGATGTTTTTGGTAAATTATACACCGAACTACTTGGTGTGAGTTCTCACGAGCTCTATCACGCTTGGAATGTCAAAACGATTAGACCTGTAGAAATGTTCCCTTATGATTATTCTGAAGAAAATTATACAAGATTGGGCTACGTTACTGAAGGTGTCACCACCTATATGGGCGATAGAACCTTGTATGAGTCAGGTGTATTTGATGAAAAACAATATCAAAAAGAGTTGGGAAACTACATCACCAGACATTTTCATAATGATGGTAGAAAACATTACAGCGTTGCAGATGCTTCTTTCGACACATGGTTAGACGGTTATGAGCAAGGGGTTCCAGGAAGAAAAACATCTATTTATGTAGAAGGTTGCATGATAGCTTACATTTGTGATATGCGCATCAGAAAGGAAACTCAAAATCAAAAGTCATTACACGATGTGATGAAAAAACTGTATGAATTGAGCCAAGCGAATGTTGGTTATTCTGATGAGATATACAAAGAATTACTTGAATTAGTTGGTGAATGTTCTTTTGATGATATTTTTGAAAAATTAGTTTTTGGTAAAGAAGATTACACTCCTTTTTTGGAAAATGCTTTGGCTTTTGAAAACTGGAAATTGGTTCAGAAGTCTTCACCAAACACTGAACATCACTACGGAATCAAAGGGGGTAATACCGCTCAAGGTTTTGAAGTAAAACAAGTGCTTGAAGCAAGTTCGGCTTATTTAAGTAAACTTGTTGAAAATGATTTGATTATAGCGATAAATGGAATAAACATCAAAAATGATTTTCACAATTGGTTATCCTTTTTCAAAGATGAAAATATTGTATTATCAGTTTTAAGAAATCAAAAAATCAAAGAGATACCTCTTTTATCTACCAATGAGATACAGTTTTTTAAATATGAATTAGAAACGATTTGAAAAGATCTTAATTAGCCGCTTCTAATTCCAAAACCTTAGATTGTGTATAGTTCGCAAATTCTTCTGGCGTTTTATCTTTAAAATCTTCTATATTTAATCTTTCTCCAATTACGACCAAAACCTTACTGGGTCTGAATTTCCAATAGCCAGGAGGGTTCAGTGGGCGAGTACCTTTGATATATATAGGTACAATATCAACATCACAGTTTTGAGCCAATTGGAATGTTCCTCGTTTAAAAATTCCTATTTTCCCATCTTTACTTCTAGTACCTTCAGGAAAAGAGATAACATTTTTTCCTTTTTTGATGCTTTCTCCTGCTTTAAGCATGCTTTCTCTAGCTTTGCTTCTGTCTTTTCTATCTATCCAAATCGTTCCCGCCATAGAGTTTGCCCAACCAAACAAAGGGATTTTCTTGAGTTCTTTTTTAGCGATAAAAAACAAGAAAATTTGAAAGGTCATAAACAAAACAGGGATATCAAAATGTGAAGAATGATTAGCTACATAAATGCAAGGTTTCAAAAGGTTGATGTTTTCCCTTCCTGAAGATTGAACAGAGCCTCCAACACATTTCACTAAAACAGGAGCCCAAATTTTCACGCCTATCCAATGCATAGCTTTTTTTGAAAAAATACCCAATATCATCACTGTAATCATGATAATGATATTAAAAACTATAATAAAAAATAATTGTAAAACATTAATTATAAACCACATAGTATTTAAATTAAACACCCGTTTAAAAGTTGTGTTTTTTTTAAACGGGTGCTGTATTTTTTTTGAATTAAAGTCAATTACATCGAAACATCAACAATTGCATCTGCGTGATATTCACCTGCATCTAATTTTTGTTTCACTTCTTTGAATGTTTCTATCGTGTATTTTACATCTTCCAATGAATGTGAAGCAGTAGGAATTAATCTCAAAAGAATCATTCCTTTAGGTACAACTGGATACACAACAATTGATGTGAAAATAGCGTAATTTTCTCTCAAATCCTTAGTGATCATCGTTGCTTCACCAAGAGTTCCACTCAACATTACAGGAGTAACGCATGAATTAGTATTACCTAGATTAAATCCCGCTTCTTTCAAACCCGATTGGAGTGCATTGGTAATGGTCCACAACTTTTCTCTTTGTGTTGGAGCTTTCAATAGTTCTAATCTTTTGATAGCGCCAATTGTCAAAGGCATTGGAAGTGATTTCGCAAAAACTTGAGAACGCATATTGTAAGTCAAAAAGTCAATAACGTCTTTTTTACTACATACAAATGCCCCAATACTTGCCATAGATTTGGCAAATGTTCCTAATAAAATATCTATTTCTTGATGAACTCCTTGCGCTTCCCCAGCTCCTTGTCCTTTTTCTCCTAAGGTACCGAATCCGTGAGCGTCATCAACCATTAATCTAAATTTGAAACCTTGCTTTCTCAATTCAACGATTTCCTTTAGCTTTCCTTGGTCACCACTCATTCCAAAAACACCTTCGGTAATCAATAAAATACCTCCGCCAGTTTCTTCTACGATTTTCTCTGCTCTTTCTAAAGATGTTTTACACTTCTCCATATCGTTGTGTGGGAATACGAATGTTTTTCCTTGGTGCATTCTGATACCATCGACTAAACAAGCGTGACACTCGCTATCGTAAACAATAACATCATTTCTATGAGTAATAGCATCCACCACAGACATAAATCCTTGGTAACCAAAATTGAGAAGGTAAGCTGCTTCCATTTCCATAAAATCAGCAATTTCTCTTTCAAATTGTTCGTGGTAATCTGTTTGTCCACTCATCATTCTAGCGCCCATTGGATAGCCTAATCCCCAATCTCTTGCTGCATCAGCATCTACTTTTCTAACTTCAGGATGGTTAGATAATCCTAAATAATTGTTGATACTCCATGTTAATACTTTCTTTCCTCTAAAAGTCATGTGAGAAGAGATTTCTCCTTCTAATTTTGGGAAAGTAAAATATCCATGAGAAGCAGCCATATGCTGACCTAAAGGCCCCTTGTTTTTAGAAATTCTGTCAAATATATCCATTACTATTTATTGTAAATTTTCAACAAAGGTAAATGATTTTTAATTTTCGAGTGCATCTTGTTGTTAATTTTATCAACCGTTGATGTTTAATCCAGTATAATAACATCAAAAAAAGGGGTATTGATTTTTGAAAATGATCATTAATCAATTTCTTTTGGTGCTATCAATAAAGAGGATAGAATTCGGTACATCATCCAACCGATAAAGATGCCCCAAATTGCCCCAACAAAAACATCAGAAGGGTAGTGCACGCCTAGGTAAACTCTACTATAGGAAACAATGATTGGAAAAAGAAATATCAGCCACCAAAGTTTAGAAAGATTTTTTTTAAGCAACAAAAATACTAAAGTGGTAATGCCAAACATATTGGCAGCGTGTGAGGAAATAAACCCAAATGTTCCGCCTCTGTAATTATTCACAAAGTTGAGTTGGTCTCTAATTTCTAAATTTTGGCTAGGTCTATATCTTTCGAAAAATTCTTTAAATAAGTACTTGGCTGTAACATCAGTCAAACCAATTGTTGCACCACCTACAATGATAAAAATAAGTGTTCCTTTGATTCCGAAAACACGATAAACTAAGTAAACGAAAAGCAAATAAAAAGGTAAACCAAAGATTTCCTCACTGATCCACCACATGATGGTGTCCCAAAAAGGTTGGTTGTTGCCATTGATAGCAAACAATAATTCACGATCAATAT
Organism: Flavobacteriales bacterium; assembly: GCA_018401455.1. Taxonomy (GTDB): domain Bacteria; phylum Bacteroidota; class Bacteroidia; order Flavobacteriales_D; family Parvicellaceae; genus Parvicella. Next base: position 60,285 of record JAGYKU010000009.1, on the reverse strand, counting down.
TTTCCAGAAATTCTATCAATCATTGATGATTTTCCAAAGTTCGTCTTTGAGTTCCATAATGCCTTGCCCTGCAATGGCACTGATGAACATAAATTTCAAATCTTTGGGGAGTAGTTTCTGTAATTCTTTTCTCTGAACTTCAATAAGCTCTTCATCTAGCATATCACTTTTGGTAATGGCTAAGATTCTTTTTTTATCGAGCAATTCTGGATTAAATTGTTTCAATTCATTGAGTAAAACCCTGTATTCTTCTATTATATCCTTACTATCGATAGGAATCATAAAAAGCAAACAAGCGTTTCTTTCAATATGTCTCAAAAATCGATGACCAATGCCTTTGCCTTCGTGTGCACCTTCGATAATTCCAGGAATATCGGCCATTACAAACGATTTGTAATCTCTGTATTCGACAATTCCAAGATTTGGAACAAGCGTTGTAAAAGCATAATTGGCAATTTCTGGTTTTGCGGCACTCACTACACTTAATAATGTAGATTTTCCTGCATTGGGATAACCTACTAAACCTACATCTGCCAAAACTTTAAGTTCAAGCACTTTCCACTCTTCTTTTCCGTCTTCGCCAGATTGAGCATATCTTGGAGTTTGGTGTGTAGCGGATTTGAAATGAAAGTTTCCTTGTCCACCTCTTCCACCTTTCACGCAGATGTATTCTTGTCCATCTTCAGTAATTTCAAACAAAACTTCATCAGTCTCTGGATCTTTAATTACAGTTCCTAGAGGAACATCCAAAATGACATCTTCACCTTCTTTTCCAGAACTTTTGGACTTGCCACCAGATTCACCCATTGTAGCAATGACGTGTTTTCTGTATTTCAAATGTATCAATGTCCAGTGGTTTTTGCTTCCTTTCAGAATGATATGACCTCCTCTACCTCCGTCACCGCCATCAGGACCTCCTTTGGAAGTTAATTTGTCTCTATGTAGATGCGCTGAACCCGCCCCTCCTTTTCCAGAACGACAGCAAATCTTCACATAATCAACGAAATTAGTTCCCGACATTTTTTATTTTAATTAGTTTTTATTGCGTCAAACAATCTCTGAGTAATTTCTGAAATAGTTCCCACTCCATTTATTTCTCTGAGTTTCCCTTGACTTTTGTAGTATGATGCTACTGGAGCAGTGCTTTTTTTGTAAGTGTCAATTCTGTTTTGAATGATGTTTGGGTCAGCATCGTCTTTTCTTCCAGAAGTTTTGGCTCTTTCCAATAATCTTGTTTTGAGTTCATCTTCTGATACTACCAATGATAACATCAAAGTTACTTCGGAATCTTTTGCTTCCAAAAACTTGTCAAGAGCTTCTGCTTGTGGAGTTGTTCTTGGAAAACCATCGTAAATAACGCCTTTAGCATCTGGATGTTTCAATACTTCTTGTTCTAATATTTGAATGGTAACATCGTCAGGAACTAAATTTCCTTTGTCGGAGTAACTTTTTGCCAATTTTCCTAATTCTGATTCAGGGTCTAAAGCTCTAAATACATCACCCGTAGAGATGTGAACGAGTCCGTAATTTTCTTTAAGTTTTTCAGCTTGAGTTCCTTTTCCAGCTCCTGGAGGTCCAAATAATACGAGATTTAACATATATTGCTTATTTAGTAACGTAAAAAACGTTTTTGATTTTTAAATTTTAGTGAATGATATAAATATCTTTTAAATTTCTTCCCAAACCATCATAATCTAATCCATAGCCAACTAAAAATTCGTTTCCTACTTCCAAAGCGACATATTTTACAGGAATTTCCTTTTGATATGCTTTGGGTTTGAAAAGTAAAGTGGCAATTTCTAGTGATGCTGGTTGATCTTTGATGAGTTCTTGATAAATTTTTTCTAAAGTTGTTCCAGTATCTACGATGTCTTCCAAAATAACAACATGTCGGTCTTTGATGTTTTCTTTGAGACCTATTAATTCGGTGACAGTTCCTGTAGTTGCAGTACCTTCATAAGATGCCATTTTGATAAATGAAACTTCACAATCTCCTTCAAAAGTTCGCACTAAATCCGCTACAAACAAAAACGAACCATTGAGAACACCTATAAAAAGTGGATTTTTACCTTGATAATCTTTTTGAATTCTTTTCCCTAGATTTTCTATTGCAGATTGTATCTGCTCACTACCCATAAATGGTACAAAAGTCTTATCGTGAAGTTGTATTTTTTTAATCATTCCTTCAAATTGGATTGCAAATTTAGTAATTATTCACTAAAAACAGCGATAAACTAAAAAACTGTTGAAAAAGTTGATGGAATCTTAAGGTCTAAGTAGTTTTTGAGAGAATTTCAAATTAAAAGGTCATTTAAAGAATCATTCTATTATAAACTGAAATAAAATAATGTTTATTGAACTACAAATTTAATGTTTTGAATTATTTTATCATTGTTATAAAAAGAGATTACATACTGTCCTTTTGTAAATCTACTTATTTCAATATCATATGTTTTTGAGTTTATATTACCTTCTCGGACATTCTTTCCAAATATATCAAATATTTTATAAGTGTATGCACTGAAGTTATTTACATCAATTTCAATATGTAAAATATTATGAGTCGGATTTGGAAATATTTTTACTGTAGGTGTGTCATCACTTAAATCATTTGTATTTAAAATAAATTCTTCTCTTGCATTCAAAGGAATGTAAGGCGTTTCTGAGCGAACCAAAAGATATAATCCTACACATACAGAATGTGTGCTGTAAGTGTTGAAATATCCTGTATTCCACATTGCCCATGCAGCTTGTTCCCAGTTCGTATGGCTTTCGTTTTCATACTGTTTGATTTTCCAAATCCCACTCAATAAAGCAAAAGTAATATCCCTAACTCCTAGAGCGTTTGGAGTTATTACTCCGTAATTGATAATTTCATCGGATAGATTGTCCAACATTGCAACAACAATTGGTTTTAATTCATTTGCTCTTACTATATCACCTTGATCTCTAAAAGCAACATAAGCTTCTGTAAGCGCCCACGAATTCATTGCTTGATACCAAGGAAGTGAATTGTGACCGTCCCACATTCTACCTGGTGATTGTGCAATAAAAGTTAAAGAGTTAAAAGCAATTAAAGGTGAAGTTCCGTCAACAAAACCATCATTATTTCCGTCCCATAAAATACCTGGGATTAAATTTTTATTTAATTTGTAATTTAGTTCGTTTTTATATACTGAATCTCCTGTCCAAGCATACATTTCAGCAAGAAGCCAAATCAATTTTGCTGTGTAATTATGGTTTTTTACACAATATTCAGATATGGCATATTGTCCTGCTAATGCTACCGAATTTCTATATTTCTGTTTTAAAGTTTGATCAGTTTGCATGATTGCAGATTCAATCATTTGAACACCAACCCAGCCATGGTCGTAAGCCAAACCTCCGTCAAACCAGTTGTTTGCATCATCTTGAGCACTAGTCATAAAACTTCTTCCCGCAAATTGACCATTATTGTAGGTGATACAGTACGCAGGCAGTGCAGAACAAACTGCAGCAACTGAACTTCCCACTACACCACCAGGATTGCAAGGGTCGGAACTTGAGGTGTTGATATAAGCATATACGCCTTCATTTCTAACTGAAGGTGAATTGTAATTCCAACTTGCATATTGTTGTTCATACATCATATTTGCAATTTCAATTAGTTTTAGAGTATCATCATAATAACCTCCTAGCATTGCATAATATGCACCTAGAGCTGCGTTGTTTTCATAACGTCCTATTCTGGGGCAATTTACATTATAAGCAGAAATATAGGGAGCGTGAACAGAGTTCCAGATGTTTTCAATATCAGAAAGTAAAGGTGTTGTTGTATTTGGAGTTGCGTAATTATAAGAAATTTGTGGACATCCTAAAGATGTTCCTCTTGTGTTTTTTGCTTGATTAATTGCATTTACAGCATCAGAAATACTTCCATATCTCATTTGCTGAGAAATATTACTTTCATCTGAATTTGTTCCATAATCATTTCCACAAGGCGGAGTTACTTGTGCTTTTATTTTAATTCCTAATAAAGCAATGATAATAAAAATATAAAGTTTCATTTAGTTAGAGGTTTTTAAGTTTTTTATACAACAAACTTATAGAAAAAATATTTAAAGTAGTATGTGAATCAATTTTTTATCTTGTTGAAAAACAACCAACTCAATAGCCCCAACTTTTGTCACGCAAACTGTATCTGTTTAAGGTAAATTTAATCATCGAAAGAAAATTTTGGGAAATAGTTCTAATTTCTAAGCGTTCATCATCCATTAAAAAGCCTTTTACAAGATATTCTTTTAGGTGTTTGTTTGCCCAAATTCTAAATTGAGTGCCACGTTTACTTCGCACCCTAAACCCAATCGCTAATATCATATCTAGCGAATAAAAGTAACCTTGTAGTCTTTGCCATCAGTGGCAGTTGTTAAGTAATCCTTAATAACTGAATTTTGTTCTAACTCGCCTTCTTTTAGTATGTTAGTTATGTGCATGCTGATATTTGGTACTGAGGTGTCAAAAGTGTTGCCAACTGGTTTTGGTTCATCCATACACTACCGTCTTTGCATACAGTGAAACCTCAACTTTTCCATCGGCTGTATTATAAATAATTATATTGGGTTGATTAGAATTCATTAATATGAATTAAAAATTAGTATTTTAAATGGCTATATAAATTATGATATTTGGTTTGGTTACTTTAACTTTATAGTCAAAGACCTTATAAATTTTTATCATTCTCAAAAATAATAAAAAAAACTTTACAAATTGAGAAAAGTTTGAAATGACGTTAAAACACATTGAAGTCAACCAACTCAATACCCCAACTTTGTCACGCAAACTGTATCTGTTTAATGCAAATTTTATTCTTGGGGGAATTTTACTGTAGTTGGAAGTGGCTTCCACAAAATAAATACCCAACCTTATTCTAGAACGTTGCACTTTGAATGTTTTCTCCACGCCAAAATAGACCTCTGCATATCGATATTGGCTTTCTTTGATGTATAACGTACTTGCACCAACCACAACGTGAACGCCCATTTTTAACAAATGGAATGTAATTCACAATAGCACCATTGAAATGATGTGCGTAATGCAATTGATAATAAACGCTTCACGCTCAAAGTCGTATCTTGTATTTGCATAGATTCCATCAACGAAGCAAAACCATCTGTCTCCTCTGGGAAATATTTTTGATCTACATACCTCAAATCATTTGTATTTATAAATTTTCCACCTTTTATACTGTAACTTGAGTTCCTAATGTTCCTACTTTGAAATCTTGCATAATTCTTCCTTCTAAATAAGTAAAGTCGATTTCACTTCCCAAAAATTGGGAACGCCTCTTTCAACCACAAACATTAATGTAGGCCATTTGCTTCCCAAAACTACTTTTCGGTTCGGTTCGGTCATGTATTTTGAAAGGAGTGTATTCTATAGTCGCAGCGGCTATTGAAGTTCTGTAAGGCGTAAAAGACAAAGGAATGTTTTCGCCATTGAACCAATCGTCTGCTTCGGGATTAAAACGATAGCCATCAATTGGAAATCGATCTACATATTGATAACTCAAATAAGCATAAAACCCATTGAATAATTCCCTCGAAGTTACAAATTAAAGCGCTCTTCTTCAATCCAATTGGCTCGAAAATAGGTTGGACAAAGCATCGTTCTGCACAATGTTATTGAAGAGTTTTCCTGTCCAAATCCTGATATACCCTGCGTGCATTGATCATAGCGCATTAGAAAAGAAAATCATATTTGATGTCTTCATTTCTGAGCCCAATATCTCCGCCAACTCCCACACTGATGAATTTTTCGTTTTTCCATTTTTTGAAATAACTAAAACTGGGACCTACTCTCAAACCTCCAATTTCGAAAGGATCGAGCATTCCAGCCAATGAAGAAATGTAAATATGTTGCTTGAGTTTTCTATTGGAAAATTCTACGCCATCCCAAAGCACATTCATCACAGTGACTCTATTAAATACAGAGTCTAACGAATCGAGATAATGACGCTATTTTGGTAAGTGAAAATACTGTCTTACTCGTTGGAAATTTTGTTCTTCTATCGAAAGAGGTTCAGGTCTAATTTGCGACCAATAGGAAGTGTCTTTGTCATACGCATCTTGAGTAGTGACGGCAACTTCGTTTTTGAAAAAACGCTTTTCAAATTCAGGATTGATTTCGTAGTTTTTGTATTTGGCAATGGTATTTCCAGTAAATACAGATTTTCCGCCTTTGGAACTATAGTCAAACTCTTGTCTTGTCAAAAGTAAAATGGAATCTTTGTTGAATTCGTATTCTTGTTTTACGTTGAAATCATTGTAAATCAATAAACCGCCTTTGTCTAATGATAAATCCACTTGCATGATGCTGTAAGATTTATCCAAAATCCAAATATATCCTTCCCAAGAAGCGTTACCAGATTTCCTTGGTGTTACTTTTATTTTGAACAACATTCTTTCATTTACAAAAGTTGTTTCTTCCAATTTGAATTTATAGGTTAGAACGCTTGTAAAATGCAATGGACTCACTACAGGCAATTCATTAAGGGTAGGAAGACTCATCAAATTGTCATAAAAATTGAATTCAGATTCGGAAGTATGCGTAAAAAACAAACCGTAAGTATTTCCCAATTTTTTATAGCCTTCTCTAATTTCTTTTATTTGATTGGGGTATTGGAAATGCCTTTTCATTTGGATTTCAGCCATATTCATGCTGCTTGCAATTTTATTTATGGCTGCATCATTTTTCTTTTTTTCTGCATCAAAAACATCTTCCTCTAGGCTCGTTTCTATTTCTTTGATGGTGTTTTCGGCTTCTTTTTCTCTTCTTTTTTGTTCTTTCTCGGAAATGACTTCTTTCGCTTTGATATATACATCGCAAGTACTCGATTCAAACTGTTTGAGCCATTTGTTTTTATGGTCGATGGCGTTGGCAATAATTTCGTAGGCTGGATCTCTTCTTTTGGAATTTACAATGATTTCGTCTAGTTCATTTTGATCTGTTTTGAGCCAGATATTTTTGCTTTGGTCTTCATTTCCTTTGAAAATGACTTTAATTTCTTGATTTTCATATCCAACAGAAGAGAATACGATTTCATAAACACCAGGGTCTGTAAATCTCAAAAAGTATTTCCCTTCACCATCAGTAATGGTTCCCATGCCTAAGTTTTTTACATATACATTCACGAACGGGACGCCAGCATTGGTCTCGTCAAAGATATAACCGCCCAAATTTTGTGCATTAGTATATAAGACGCAGAGAATTCCAAAAAATATGATGATACTCTTTTTAATAAACTTTTTAAATTTTCAAACACAAAATTAAAATGAAAACTTGAGGAAGTACATATTTTTGTGACTAAAGGTAATTTTTAAGAAATATTTTGCTCAGAACTCCTTTTGATGATAGGAACGTATAGTAAAATATTGATGCCTACCAGCATAAATAATGAACCAAATATTTCAAATGTAAAATCATTAATATTCATAACTAAAACGAACACAATTCATAATTCTAAATTTCATTTGTATATTTGTTCTCGAAATTAATTTTAAAATAAATCAATATGTCTGACGATAAGAAAATCATATTTTCGATGGTGAATGTGAGTAAGCAAACACCAGAAGGAAAACAAATTTTAAAAAACATTTACCTTTCATTTTATTACGGAGCAAAAATTGGAATTTTAGGTCTCAATGGAGCAGGGAAATCCACCGTAATGAGAATTATTGCAGGAATTGACACCAAGTATCAAGGTGATGTGGTCTTTTCTGATGGCTACACGGTAGGATATTTACCACAAGAGCCAGAATTGGATGAAACCAAAACTGTAAAAGAAATTGTACAAGAAGGCGTTCAGGAAATTGTAGATTTATTGGCAGAATACGAAGAAATCAACAATGGTTTTATGGACGAAGCCATTCTGAATGATCCTGATAAAATGGAGAAACTCATCGAACGTCAAGGGAAAGTTCAGGAAAGAATAGACCAAGTAGGCGCTTGGGATTTGGATTCCAAATTAGAATTGGCAATGGATGCGCTAAGAACACCAGATGGAGATACGCCTATCAAAAACTTGTCGGGTGGAGAAAGAAGAAGAGTTGCGTTGTGCAGATTGCTTTTGAAAGAGCCAGATATTTTATTATTAGATGAGCCTACCAATCACTTGGATGCAGAATCTGTGCATTGGTTGGAACAACATTTACAAAGTTACAAAGGGACTGTAATTGCTGTTACTCACGATAGATATTTCTTGGATAATGTAGCAGGTTGGATTTTAGAATTGGATAGAGGAGAGGGTATTCCTTACAAAGGAAACTATTCATCTTGGTTGGAGCAAAAACAAAAAAGATTACAAGCCGAAGAAAAGCAAGAAAGCAAACGTCAAAAAGCATTGGCTCGAGAGTTGGAATGGGTGCGCCAAGGTGCGAAAGGAAGACAGAGCAAAGGAAAAGCACGTTTGAACAATTACGAATCGATGATGAGCGAAGACATCAAAGAGAAAGAGGCAAGAATTGAAATTCCGATTCCTAATGGACCTCGTTTGGGAAATGAAGTGATTGAAGCGGTGAATGTCTCGAAAGGTTATGATGATAGATTACTGTACGAAAATTTGAATTTCAAATTACCTCCTGCAGGAATTGTGGGAATCATCGGACCGAATGGAGCGGGGAAAACCACTTTGTTTAGGATGATTATGAAAGAAGAAACACCTGATGCTGGCGAATTTAAAATAGGAGAGACGGTAAAAATTGGTTATGTAGATCAAAGACATAAAGATGTGGATGCCAACAAGTCTGTTTTTGAAGTGTTGAGTGGCGGAAACGAAAATATTGAAGTAGGAGGGAAGTTAATCAATTCAAGAGCGTATTGCTCAAGATTTAATTTTACAGGTTCCGACCAACAGAAAAAAGTAGGTGTACTTTCGGGTGGTGAGCGCAATAGATTGCATTTGGCAATGACACTCAAAACAGAAGCCAACGTTTTATTACTCGATGAGCCTACGAACGATATTGATGTAAACACTTTGAGAGCCTTGGAAGAAGGAATCGAAAGTTTTGCAGGATGTGCAGTTGTCATCAGTCACGACAGATGGTTTTTAGACAGAATTTGTACCCACATTTTAGCGTTTGAAGGAGATTCTTCTGTATATTTTTTCGAAGGCGGTTATTCCGAATACGAAGAAAACCGTAAAAAACGTTTAGGAGCAGACATTATTCCTACCAGATTGAAGTATAAGAAACTAGTTAGTTAGTTAGTTAGTTAGTTAGTTAGTTAGTTAGTTAGTTAGTTAGTTAGTTAGTTAGTTAGTTAGTTAGTTAGTTAGTTAGTTAGTTAGTTAGTTAGTTAGGTTTTGAGAACGATTCTTGTCTGTTTTGTAGGGCAATTTTGAGACCTGCCTGCCGGTAGGCAGGAGCACTGTGCCATCGGTTTGCTCTGAGACATTCGCCAACTGAAGAATTGTTTTTAATTTTTTTCGGCATAAAGCCATCCGCCTGAGGCGGATTGGCGGTGCTAGTAAGAAACCCACACTCACTACAAACCTCTGAACGCCCTAGTAAAATATACAAAATATTGTGTGTAGTTTTATTTTATTATTTCACAAGCACATCTGGAAACCTATTGCAGAAGATGGAGAAACATACGTACGTAAACAATTGAGTCCTTTATCAATGTTGAATCTTACAATTGTACCTGATGATTTCCTTGTTATCAGTTATTTCAGAAAGTTTTCCGTTGATTGTAGAGAATTTAAATTTTGCTTTTGTTATAAAACTTCCCAAAAACTATCTACAGGTTCGATGTCGTTTTCTGTAGTAATTCTTGCCTTTCTTACTTTTATTATTCAGGGACATTTCATAGGCTTTAATCCATTCTTCTTTGAAGGTAGTTTGTAATTACTGAGCCTGCGTATTTTGCGAAATCTTTGAATCTTTAGTTTGCAAAGCAATTCTTAAATTAACCATCAGAACGCCATTTGCAAAAGTTATTCGCCTTATTTTGGTAATGTAAACTGCTGGATAATCTTGATACGCCCTATTTTCTAAGTAAGTTTTTAATTGTAAACTGTCAAAAATTATACTATCAATAGGAGGTAACATTTCCTTAAATAAAACGGAGTCTGGAAAACTCATCATTCCATAGAATGTAACTGAAGTATCTGTATTTTTGTGAAGTTTAAATTGATATTATAAATGTTGAAATCACTTCCAGAGTTGCCATCCATTTCAAGACCGTAACTTGCAAACTTCACAAATTCAGAGGTAGTATGGTTCCAGAAAACTTATACAATTTAGAAATTCTCTATAACTTCCATTGGTTATTAGAAATTCATCAATATATAAACTACTTTCAATTTTTTCCGTTCCAGTTGGTCGGATTAATTGAGAGGAATGAAGTTTTCCAAATACTTATCAAGCAAAATAATATAAAAAGTTTTTTTAAGTTCATTTATTTATGCCAACATCTAGACAAACACCACTACTTGCGTTTATCCCATTCATGTTTATTCGTTTGAGAATCAAATATAAGGATATATTTTGGAATAATAGATATGCGAAAGTGAAAACTATTTTTATTACAAGAATTTTGTGACCATTTTATAAAATGGACAAAAAACGAGTCACAAACAACTATCTACTAACCATCACCTTGCTTCTACAGTGTAACCTAAATTTCGAAGAAGTTGAATCACACCATGCTCTCCGCCTAAATGAGCAGCACCCACAGCAATAAAAGTTTTTTCTTCTTGAATGTACGGAATTAGTCTATCTACCATCACTTTATTTCTGTTTGTAATGAGCAATTTTTCAAAAAGAGCTTCCATTTCTTCGTCTTCTTCAGCATTGCTAGACAATTTCAAAAGATTTTCTAAATCACCTGCTACGTAGTAGTCAAAAAGTTCTTGCATGGTTTCGTCTTCTACATTTGCATAAGCATCTTCAACACTTTTGAGCAACATCTTGGCTTGGTATTTATAAGGAATGCCTCCCATAGCATCAATTTGCTCTTCAATTTTTTCCAAGCCTACTATTTTTTTGTTTTGATTTTTGGCTTTTTTAGCAAAATACAAATCCAAGGCTTCCTCTTGATCTATTGCCATTCCTCTAGTAGAGATAAGTTGTGAAGTGAAAATCGGTTGCATTCTATTATAAAGAAATAGCGATTGCCCCAAACTGCCTTTAAAGAATTGGTCAATTTTTTTGTAAGATTTTTTTTTGAGTAAATCATCCAAAGAAATCTCGTCTTTCATGAGCATTTTGGTCATTACTGCAATGTTGTTCATACTGTCAGGATTTAATTCCATAGCGTAAATTTGAGATAATTCAAAAGCTTCCATTACTCCTGGCTTGAAGTTGAAAACTCTTTGGTCCTGAACGTGCATTGTACCATAAAGGTATGAACTTGTTTCCAATCCATTTCCAGAGATTTCCCAAAAAAGACTTTTTTCTTTTGTTTGAGCAAAAGTTAAAAAAGGAAATGTTAAAAATAAAATTCTAATCAAAATTATTTTCATGTTTATTTATTTAGGACATCAAAAATAGTAATTCCAAGCCTACATTCGATATTCAAAATAAGAATATCTCCCATGGTTCTACAAGTTAAAAATTTATCATTATTATAAAAAATAGCCAAATCTTCTCTCAGTTGTTTTACGTTTTCTCTTGTAGAAATCGTATCGGTTTTCATTCTTCGCAACAAACTTTTAGCTCTTTGTTTTCCTGCCATAAAACGTTTTTTTAAAGCGGCTTGTTCTTGTTTTACATACTGTTCGGCAGTTTCGATAGACATGAGTTCTTGAGCCAATTGCACCAAAATGATATTGTCTTTATAAAATTGAGGCAAATACATGTTTTTTCTACCTTCATAACTTTGTTGGTCAAAATCCATAGCTCTCAATCTATATTGAATATTATCAAAGTCTTGGTGAATTTCTACCACAAAATTGTAAGCACGCATATCGCCCAATAGCCTCACAAAACATCGCTCATTGAATTTGACAAATTCTTTAGCCAAACGCAATCTGTTTTCTACTTTTTTACCTTCGTGTTTTTTGATAAATTCATCACATGGAATGCCTACCACATGCTCTTCTACCAAGGTGTCGTCATTTACAATATATGCCATTTTATTAGGCGAGAAAATATCTTCCAATTCTAATCCATACACTCTAGAGGCATCTGCTTTTTTTACATAAAAATAATCGTGGTTATCGTTGATTTCGTTGACAATTTTAATTCTAAAAGGCTTAGAATTACCATAAGAACAATAATCAATACTTCCAACTTTTAGATATATCAGCGGACTTCCATCTGCCGTAAGCATTTGATATAAATTAATAAGTTCTCTATTGATGTTTTCGATTTCGTATTGATCAAACAAGACTGCATTCCAAAAAGTATCATTCCCATTTTCATCCATAATTGGAATTAAATCTTTGTGTCTCAATAAATCATTGTAAGATATTGGCAGTTCCAACCAATTGGAATATTTGACAAGGTGTTCTTTGAGTGATTTTTATTTTGTAAAAGGGTTTTATATTCTATTTCACGTTGAAATCCATGATGATATTTTGGTAAGTTCACAAAATAAATAAAATAATGGGAATTACAAAATAAATGAAAGTTAATGCAATAACTGCGTTTTAAAAATAAAAAAATCAACACAAATTGAAAACAGTTGTCTTAGATAATTACGATTCTTTTACCTACAATTTGGTGCATTATATTGAGTCTATCAATGGAGAAAAACCAACTGTTTTCAGGAATGATGCTTTTGAATTGGAGTCCATCAAAGATTTCGACTGCATCGTTTTGTCTCCCGGTCCTGGCTTACCTCAAGATGCCGGTTTAATGATACAAGTTATTGAGGAATTTCATACTTCAAAAATTATATTGGGTATTTGTTTAGGACATCAGGCTTTAGGACAGTATTTTGGAGGAACTTTGATTAATTTACCAAAAGTTTTTCATGGAGTTTCAACACCGATATATCAACTCAATGATGATGTATTGTATCGTGATTTGGTATTTAACTGTAGGAAGGTATCCTTCTTGGGTTTTAAATAAGAAAATTTACCTAGCAGTTTAATTTCAACGGTATAGATGAAAATGGAAATATTATGAGTTTAAAACATATTTCACTCCCCTATTTATGGTATTCAATATCATCCAGAATCTGTGATGACGCCACAAGGAAAAAAAATATTACAAAACTTTTTTGAAAGTTTTAAATCCTAATTCTGTAACTCCTTTAAGTTTTCAGTTCTATTTCTTTCCAAGTATTCATCTATGGTTTCATGAAATGTTCATTAACTCTTTTGTCTTTGAATTCAAATACTTTTTCGGACAAACCTCTTAAGAAATCTCTGTCGTGAGAAACCAAAATCAAAGTACCATCGAAGTTGAGCAGTGCTTCTTTCAAAACATCTTTAGATTTCAAATCCAAATGATTGGTAGGCTCATCGAGAATTAATAAATTCACAGGTTCTAACAATAGTTTTACCATTGCCAATCTTGTTTTTTCACCGCCAGAAAGCACTTTCACCTTTTTGTCTATATCATCTCCGCTAAACATAAATCTACCCAAAATATTCTTAATTTGAGTACGAATATCTCCTTGTGCAATTTCATCTACAGTTTGAAAAACAGTCAATTCATCATCTAATAAAGAGGCTTGGTTTTGGGCGAAATAACCGATTTTGGAGTTGTGTCCCAATTGGCAAGTGCCTTCCACTTCAATTTCGCCCATGATGGCTTTAATCATCGTAGATTTTCCTTCTCCATTTCTTCCTACTAAAGAAACTTTCTGACCTCTTTCAATTACCATATTAGCATCTTTGAAAACTACATGATCACCAAAGGATTTGGATAAGTCTTTTACCGTAACAGGGTAATCTCCAGATCTAACGGAAGGAGGGAATCTCAATTTAAGCGAACTGTTATCCACTTCGTCAATTTCAATTATTTCTAACTTTTCAAGCATTCTTTCTCTTGAGTTTACTTGATTTGTTTTTGAATAAGTGCCTTTAAAACGTTCAATAAAAGCCATATTATCGGCAATGAACTTTTGTTGCTCTTGAAAGGCTTTTATTTGATGCGATCTACGCTCTTCTCTTAATTGTAAATAATGAGAGTAATTGGCTTTATAATCGTATATTTTCCCCATTGTTACTTCAATGGTTCTGTTGGTAATGTTGTCGATAAACGCTCTGTCGTGGGAAATCACCACTACCGCTTTGGCCTTGTTGATTAGAAAATCCTCTAGCCACATTACCGAACTGATATCGATATGATTGGTAGGCTCATCTAGTAATATTAAATCTGGTTTTTGAAGAAGAATTTTTGCCAATTCTATTCTCATTCTCCATCCACCACTAAATTCACTCGTCATTCTTTTGAAATCAGATCTTTTGAACCCCAATCCCATCAATGCTTTCTCAACTTCTGCGTCATAATTGATTTCTTCGATACTATAGAATTTCTCTCCGAGTTCAGTAACTCTTTCAATGATTTTCATATATGCTTCCGATTCGTAATCTGTTCTGGTTTCCAATTCAGAATTCAACTTATTGATTTCATCACGCATTTGAAAAATTTGACTAAATGCTTTAGAAGTTTCTTCAAAAACAGTACAATTATCGTCAGTAAGCAAATGTTGTGGCAAATAAGCAATCACGGTTTCTTTGGGGTATCTGATATTACCTCTATTGGCATTTTGAACACCCGCAATAATTTTCATCATGGTCGATTTACCCGCACCATTTTTACCCATCAAAGCGATTTTGTCATTTTCGTTGATGACAAAAGAAACCTCATTAAACAGTGTTCTACCGCCAAAGTCAACACCAATATTATCTACAGAAATCATATTTTATAAAATTGTTGGCAAAACTAAGATTTTTAATTGTTTGAAATTGAATTTTAAATGAGATAAAATTTTAAAGTAAAGTTATTTTCCGAAAACCTTAAATTAGATAACGAATTAAACGAATTAAAAGTAATTTTGTAAATTAGAATTAATATAAAAATGAAATTTCTCAAAATAACTTTAATTACAGCCTCAATCTTAGTGCTGTTGTTGTATTCGTTTACGACAATTAAAGAAACAGAAAATGAAGTAACAAATTCAAATAAAATGAACAAAGTGAAAGTAGAAATTTGGAGCGATATGGTTTGTCCATTTTGCTTTATTGGAAAGAAAAAACTTGAAAAAGCCATTGCAACTTTAGCAATGCAAGACCAAGTGGAAATAGTTTGGCATTCGTATCAATTGGATCCTTATTTTCCTAAAGATACCAGTATATCCGCAACCAAACATTTGATTGAGAAAAAAGGAATTTCGGAAAATCAACTCAATGGAATGTATCAAAATTTAGTGAATTCAGGAAGTCAATACGGAATAGATTTTCATTTTGAAAAATCACTTTCATTCAATACATTCGATGCGCATCGAATGTGGCATTGGAGTAAGCAGTTTAACAGACAAAATGAATGGAAAGAAGCCGTTATGATTGCATATTTTACAGACGGTAAAGATTTGTCTAAAAAAGAAAATTTGTTGCAAATTGTAACAGATTTGGGATTAGATTTCGAAAGTGCTTCAAAGGTTTTAAATTCTGACAGTTTTGCAAATGAGGTAGAAAATGACATTTATGAATCTAATCAATTACAGATTCAAGGTGTTCCTTACTTTTTGGTAAATGGAAAAGATGCCATTAGTGGCGCACAAGATGATAAGGTTTTTGAAAAAGTTCTAAAATCTGCATTGGTTGAGATGAAGTAATTTTCTTCATGTTAATAATTTTTATGCTTTGTTCTACTGATTAGTTTTAAATTTGTGTATTAATTTTCAATACTATGAATGAAGATATTAGATGGGAGCAAAGGTTTTCTAACTATTTAAAAGCACTTAACAAACTATCTAAAGCAGTTGTTTACATTAATGAAAATGAAATTTCAAAAGGAGCAACAAATGTTTTGGAAGGTATCATCATTGAAGGTTTGATTCAAAGATTTGAATATACGCATGAATTGGCATGGAATGTAATGAAAGATTATGCTCATTTTCAAGGAAATCCTAATGTTGCAGGAAGTAGAGATGCTTCAAGGGAAGCCTTCCAATTGCAATTAGTAGAAGATGGAAAAGTATGGATGGATATGATTGCGAGTAGGAATAAAACTTCACATACTTATAATGAAATCACTGCCGAAGAGATTTTCAATAAAATCCTCAAAGAATATTATCCTGCTTTTATGGCTTTCAAAACTACTATGGAAAACAAATTAATTTAATGAAATGATTGAAAATACTGGACTAGACAAAGAGGATATTCAGCAAATTAATAAAGTGTTTTCAAATTATAAAGATATTGAAAAGGTATTGATTTATGGTTCTAGATCTATAGGAAACTACAAACCCTCATCAGATATTGACTTAACTTTATTGGGAGCAAATTTAAATTTAGAGATGTTACAAGAACTTGAATTTGAACTTGATGATTTATTATTACCCTATAAATTTGACATATCTATTTACGATAAAATCGAAAATCCAGAATTTTTAAAACACATTGATAGCGTAGGGAAGGTGTTTTATTTTAAAAACAACTAAGGCACAATTACCGTCCTTCTTGCTTCTCCAGTTACCGTAAATAGACCAACAGCACCTTCACTCAAATTGGTGGGGACATTGGCTGGTGGCGTGTCGAAAATACTTCCTCTAAATGCAGTTTGCATCAAAATAGCAAAATAAGTATCGTAGGTTTCTTTAGAAATAGCATGTTGGGCTACCATTACAGTATCTCCGGAATTTAAATCATCACGTCTTGTAAGTTCAAACAAATCAAAGTAAAATCCATCAGGGAAAAAAGCATCATCAGTAGAATTTAATTCTGTAATGGTATCTGTTTTAAGTGTTCCGTTCACATAAATTTTCCAAGCATAATAATCTCCAAAACCAGGCTTTTCTTGGGTGCTGATTCTTATTTTGTAATGATCTATTTCTGTTTCGCCCGGCTTAATGAATGGTTCAACCACCAAAGAATCTAACTCTGGTACAGAATCACAATAGTTTTGTGCAGTATATGTTTTTCCATCATGAGTGATATTAAGCGTGTAATTTCTCTCAGGAATCGCAGCTACATTAGGTAGCGTTTGATATATTCCGGGGGATACTTCATTAAATGGGTAAACATTCACTCCGTCAGTAATAGTAACAATTGCTCCAGATAGATTAAGCGGAGCATCTCCAGAAAAATAATTAGCTGTTTGGGTAAGTTTTACTTCATGTGCAGTAGGGAAAGTAGAAAATTGAGCATCGACAACAACTTTCAAATTCTCGTCATCGTTTAGATCCAATTCAATGATTTTGGTACATGAACCAAGTGTGATAAGGATGAGTGAGATATAAAGTATTTTTTTCATATTCTTAAAATTTAAAATTATAAGTAATGGATGGGACTATTTTAAATAAATACAGCATTTCTGCTTGTGTTTGGTTGGGTACATCAGGATTTTCTTTGAAATTGATGGTATAGGCATTGGCTCTATTGTAAAGGTTATAAATAGAGAAAACCCATTCACTTCTGAATCTTTTGGTTCCATAATTCTTTCCTTTCAAAGAAAAAGAAACATCCATTCTGTGATAGTCAGGAAGTCGTTCGGCATTTCTTCTAGAGTAGATTGGAATAATAGCACCCATATAACTGTATCTTCCTACAGGCATGGTTACCGCTCTTCCGGTATTGTAAACAAAATTCAGCGAAAGCGACATTCTATCATTAAAAGCATAAGATGAAACTACTGAAAGGTTGTGAGGTTGGTCATAATTTGCTGGATACTTGATGCCATCATTAATTTCGGGAATAATTCTAAAAACTCTAGAATAGGTATAACTCAACCATCCTGATAATTTCCCTTTGTTCTTTTTGATTAAAAATTCTGCTCCATAAGAATATGAATCTCCAATTCTCAGTTCGCCTTCTAAATATTGATTTAATAAAAGTTGTGCATGGTCTTTAAAATCTACGGTATTGTACATTTTTTTATAGTACAATTCAACAGAGGTTTCTAAAGTGTCTTTAAAATAGTTACTAAAATATCCAATGGCTACTTGATCAGCTTTTTGAGGTCCAACATTTGGACTACTGGAAAACCAAACATCCAAAGGTGAAGAGGCTGTGGTATTGGAAGCCAATTGAATAAATTGTTGCGTTCTGTTGTAACTCGCTTTCAAAGAGCTTGATTCATTCAATGTAAATTTCAGCCCCAATCTTGGTTCGAATCCTCCATAATTTTGATAAATTTCTCCTTTACCATAAAAATTTGTATCCACTGGATTAAAATCGGCATCGTATTCATATACTTTTCCTTCTCCAATGTTTTGAAAAAGAGAATATCTTAAACCATACAGTGCTGAAAACCTAGTTGTGAATTTTTGTTCGTTGGAAACATAAATTCCATGTTCTAATGAATTGGTGTTGGGATTAGCAATTTCATTTTCTAATCCATCTACATTAAATTCAATTCTTCCTGGAGAAATAGAGTGGTAGGCAGATTGAAAACCAAACTTAATGCTATTATTGGGATTTAAGTAATAATTAAAATCTTCTTTGATGTAGTAATCTTGAATATTAGACAACCAAGTGAAAGTATCTCCATTTTCATCACCGCCTTGAGGTGTTCCCAGTAAATAATCATAATTACTATATACAATTGTACTATTTAGAAATAACTTATTACTAAAAATATGATTCCATCTCAAAGTTCCAGTTCCGTTTCCCCAATTCATTCGAAATTGATTCGCCAAACTAAATACATCTCTTCCAAAATAACCAGAAAGAAAGATTCTATTTTTATCATTGATATTGTAATTACCTTTGATGTTGGCATCATAAAAATAGAGTTGAGCAGTTTTTAAGTCTTGACTAGGCGCCAAAGGCAAGAAAATATCGGCATAGTTTCTTCTTCCTGCAATCATAAATGAACCTTTGTCTTTTTTGATAGGAAAACTTAATGTCAATCTACTCGTTATGGTTCCAATACCTCCTTCAGCTTCAAACTTTTTCATGTTGCCATCTTTCATTCTGATGTCTAGCACCGAAGATAATCTACCTCCATACTGAGCAGGAATTCCACCTTTATAAAGTTCTACGTTTTTCACTGCATCAGGATTAAAAACTGAGAAAAATCCCATCAAATGGGAAGCGTTATACACATTGGCTTCATCCAACAGAATTAGATTTTGATCTGCACCACCACCTCTCACAAAAAATCCAGAGCCACCTTCTCCAATGGTTTGCACCCCTGGTAGTAATTGTATCGCCTTGATAACATCAATTTCTCCCATTAATGCTGGAATTTTTTTGATTTGCTCAATTTTGAGTTCATCCTTACTCATATCCATACTTTCCACATTGGTGCTCGAAGATTTTCCTTCCACCACAACCTCAGACATCACTTTAGATGATTCTTCCAATTCTAAATCGATCCTTAAATCGTTGTTGAGCACAATTTCTTTTTTTATGGTTTCATAACCAATATAAGAAAACTCTACATTGTAAATTCCAGCATCTAATGTCAAAGAGTAAAAACCATAGACATTAGTAGCTGCCCCTTTGCTTTCTTCCACTATTCTGATAGTATTGACAATCAAAGCCTCTCCATTGTTGGCATCTGTAAGATTTCCACTAATTGAATATTTCTGTGAAAAAGAAATATTTTGAAAACCTAAACATAAAATGAATAATAAAGATTTGGATTTCATTATTCTCATAAAAAATTATTGTCCATGCTCACGTCCTATAATTTTACCATCTTTAAAAAATTGATCACTTTCTTCTAATTCTTTTTTGAGTTCATCAGAAATTTCAATGGATAATTTATCCAAATTTGGTTGTCCAGCATTTACCCATGCAGTGTACCAAAAACTTCCCACCATCAAAATAGAGGCTTGCATTCTTTTTTCTTGCATTCCATCGAGCCTTTTTTGGTACTCCATAGAAAATGCCTCAGAATGTACTTTCATCAATACTCTTCCTCTTTCTTCAACAGTATATTTTTTATCTTCTCCAAACTCTTCGGTAAGTTCCTTTTCAAATCTCAAAACAGAATCAACAGCATAATGACTTTCTTTTACAATTCTCCAAGCTTCTTCAAGTGGGTCGGAGATATATTGAGAAGTACCAATTAAATAATCATAGTCTTCAGCGCTTAACTCCACCACTCTTGATTCCCAAAAACCATGAATACCTTTTTGATTGGTCAACTGTCCGTTATAATTTTCTGTAGTATGAAGCGGAACGTGAGCGTCTCCTATATAATGTCCCAAATCTGCAGAAAGACTTAGTATTCTGTCTAAATTTTGTTCTTTGAATGCTTTGGTAAGTCTATACATCATCACTTCTAAATGCCATGGAATAATTCCGTAGGCTTGCAAAGTATCTTCGGTATATTTTTCTACAGCATCTTTCCATTTTTTAGGCATTACTTCAAATGGATCTTGACCAGCATGTGCATAATAATCAATATCGATGTAATGTCTTTGTGCTTCTCCTTTAGCGGCATATCTTCGCTTGTCTGGATCTACAGCATGTTCGGTAATGAACTCTATATTTTTCTTATAAAAAGTAAACAATTCACCAGGCAAAGTGAACACTGCCATTCTGTTAATTCTTTTGTGTCCATAAAACCCCCACGTGTTGTGATTACAATTGTTGTGATTGTCCAGACTATCTCTAGTAATTGCATAAGATGCTTGGATTAACATCAAAATACATAATGTTACAATAATTTTCATTTTTTCTTTCTATATAATTTTTACACCAATAATTAATACATCGTCTAATTGTTCAAGATCACCTTTCCAATTTTCGAAAGTTTCTTCAAGAACTTCTTTTTGTTTTTCCATAGGAAATACTGAAATTTCAGTTAATAATTCTTTAAATCTTTTATACATATATTTTCTTTGCTTTGCTCCGCCAAACTGATCGGCAAAACCATCACTAAAAGAATAGATAATATCATCTTTTTCTAAATCAATTTCAGTGTTGTTGAATGGAGTAGGAGTGTCGTCACCCATAAATCCAACTGGTTGTTTATCCCCTTTATATTCTGTTAGTTCCCCATTTCTAACAATATAGATTGGGTTTTTTGCTCCAGAAAACAATAGTTTTCTATTCTTCATATCCAATGCACAAAGCGCAACGTCCATGCCGTCTCTAATTTTTTGTTCAGAATATTGAGAATTGAAGGTTTTGTTAATTTCAAGATTTAGAAAGTCAAGTGCTTCTGCTGGAGTGTTTATCTCATTGTTGGTTTTTGAAATATTAAGTAAGTTGCTGCTTACTATACTTACAAAAGCACCTGGAACTCCGTGACCAGTGCAGTCGGCTGTGGCATAAACAATCAATTGATCTTTGTTTTCAGTATAAACTGATTCAATCCAGAAAAAATCTCCACTTACAATATCTCTTGGTTTGAAAAACACAAATGATTCAGGTAGTAATAATTTTATTTTTTCGTTGCTCGGCAAAAGCGCTCTTTGTATGCGTTCTGCATATTTAATACTTGAGAGAATGTCTTTATTTTTCATTTCAAGTTCTTCGCTTTTAAGTTCAATTTCTTTGGTTCTCTCTTTTACTTGAGCTTCTAGTTTTACATTGATTCCTTCTAATTCAGTAAGTAAAGTGGCTTGAGCTTGTTCTTTCTCTTTTTGTAATTGCTTATATTTTCCAGCCATCACAATAGAAAGGAATAAAATTTCGATTAAAGTAGCCACTTTCAGAGCCACTTGAGTGATATTTGGAGCATCAATTATTCCAAAATTACCCAAAATGAATATGATGGCTCCTATGATAAGTATTATAACACCTGTAAGGAATAGTGGATGCACCTCTTGTTTTTTTAGTTTGGAATTAATAGCAAGGAATACAATGTAAAACATGGCTAATAAACTAAAACCATTGATTAACGGATACGAAATTTTGTAAGTAAATCCTGGAATTAAAGAAAGTAACATGGTCATTCCAACAATAGCTGTAAAGACATTAGAAATTAAATATAACTTGTTTTTTTGTTCTTTAATTTTTAGATAATTCGAAGCGTATTGCAGGACAAACATAACAGTAAAACCAGCAACAATTAGCACACTATGTTGTGTAAGATAACCACCTGATTTAAAAAAATATTGATGTCCATATCCATCTAAGAAAAACTGCAACATTCCAGAGAAAAACACATAAAAGATGTACAGTAAAAAAGATATTTCTTTAAGAAGTATATAAAAAGTCAGGTAAATAACAATTACAAATAAGAAAACACCATAAAATATTCCCGAGAAAAATTGATTTCTTTGGCTCACCACTTCAAAAGTATCTTTGTCCCAGAATGTCATTGGCAAAGTAATCACTTCTCCATCACTTCCTAGTTTTAGCCAATATTCTTTGGTTTGATTGGAACTCATATAGATTCTAAAATACGAACCATTTTGTTTCATTTGTTTTTCTGTAAAAGGAATGCCATCACCAGATTTATAAATAGATATTTCATTTCCATTATTACCAATGTGGTATAATTCTACTGTGTTGGTAATAGGTCTTGCGGTTTCCAAAATAATTTCTCTAGGAAAATCATAATCATTGACCAATACAAAATGTATCCAGTAATTTTTTGTAGTAAAATCTAAGTTTGCCAATGATCTGTTGATGGACTCGAAAGTTAAACTATCCTTCACAATAATATCCTCAATTTCTAAAGAAGCAGAAGCATCTGTGTAAATGGAAAACTGATCAGCAATAGAAGTGTTTAAGTTGAAATTCTCTCCTTTGAATACAATGCTATCTTGCCCCCTGAAAATTCCTGAAGCGATAAATAAAACAAATATGAAAAGATATTTTATCAATTTTTTAAGTAATAATTAAATTCTGGAATCATTTCGAGGATTTCTTTTTCGAATGCTTTTAAGTCTCCTTGTAAGTCACCATCTGTTGTTCCACCGCAAAAATAAACATAACCATTACAAAAAACCTCTTTTTCGAAACCATATTTTATTGAAACTCCAGTTCCTCCTGTGCATCCTTCATCAACATTTTTCTTTTCTTTATTTTTGATTTGATGTTTATCAACAAGTGAAAATATCTTCTGAATGGTTTCTTTATTTAAGTTCAATTGAGTATCAGTAATGATATCACCATAACTATCTACTAAAAGATGTGCTTTGTCTGTTTCAAAAGTGAGCGTGAAACTTCGATGATATTCTGGAGGAACAGATGCGTCATGAAATTGAAAAACTAAGAAGTTGATTTTTTGCTCCTTTACTTTTTCTTCACTAGTTTGCTCAGTGCAAGATGTCGTTAGAATGGCAATTGACAAAAAGAGTGTTAAAAGTTTCATAATGAAATTATTTTCAAACTATAAAAGTACTCCTTTATCTTTAACAAAATGCATAATATCTTGAAAGAAATTGTTAAAATTTGTTTCTAAAGTTTCATAATTATCTAACAAATCGAAATGAGCAATAGCCATATTGGATTCAAAACGGGTTCTTCTGGACATCCCTTCGCAAACATTTTTGATACCCTCAATAAATTGATATTCGTATAGCCAATCTTCGGAAATCAATATAGGCAACATCATTTTTATTTTGGTTGGAAGTTCTTCTTTTCTCTTATTTAAAATTTGATAGAAGTTATTTGTATAGTTTCGCAACTCCAATTTATGATACTTTTCCCAGTTTTTGGCTAAAAAATGATCGAAGAAAATATCCATTACAACTCCAGAAAATTTTCCTTGTTTTGCTCTGATTAAAGCAATTGAGTCTTTAAAACAAGGATGTAAATCTGTAAAAGTATCTATCGATCTGTGGAGTTGAATGCCTTTAATAGTGTGTGACTTGTAGTTTTCAATTTCCTTTCCTTTCACAGCATCAGCGATGAAATTTCCAATCATTAATTCATTGTCATTTCCAGATAAATAAAGATGTGCTAGAAAATTCATTTGGAAGTCACTTTTTCTACTTGAAGTTTTTCGCAAACCATAGCGCTGAATACTTCACTTTGTCTATTGTTGTATTGCACGGTGATACTTCCATCAAAAGGCTCTTTTTGTAAAATAGTGATGACAGTTCCTAATTTTAAGTCTTTGGAATTTAGATAATTCAAAAAATCTAATGTAGAATTGTTTATTGCAATCAATTTTAAAACATCATTTCTCTCAAATTCTGAAATGAGTGAAGTATTAAATGTTTCGATATCTCCTTTTGAATTAGGAATAGGTGAGCCGTGTGGATCTACTTTTGGGAAATTTAATAATTCATCCATTTTGGCAAAAAACTTTGGCGCGTGAATGTGTTCAACTTGTTCAGCGATTTCGTGCACTTCTTCCCACCCAAATCCCATTTTTTCTACCAAAAACATTTCCGTTAGTCGATGTTTTCTGATAACCAAAGCAGCTTCTTTTTTACCTTTTGTTGTTAATTTAAAAGGTTTATAACTTTCATAAATAACTAGATCTTTTTCTGCCAACTTTTTCATCATACTGTTCACAGTTGGCATCTTTATTTTAAGATGTTTGCTCAACTCCAATGCAGTCACTTCACCTGATTTTTCAGACAAATTGAAAAGGGCTTTCAAATAATTTTCTTCAACTAAAGAATACATAATGCAAAAGTACATTATTTTTCAGAAAATAATATTAGCTTTTGGTAAAGAGTTATGAAAGTAAAAACAGATGAAGTCTATTTTTTCTGAATTATTTTTTTTGTAACAAAGTATTTATTGTCAAAAACAACATTGATGATTAAAGTCTCAGGTTGTTTATTCTTTAAATTAATGTTTAATTGATGTTCACCTGAGTTATAGATTTTATTTTCAGATTGTTGTATGATTTGACCTTTTGAATTTGTAATAGAATAATTGACTGTCGTATTTTTTTCTAAATTGAATTTTACAGTAAAATTTTCTTTAAATGGGTTGGGGAAAATCATTACATCGAAAGGGTTTTTTCCATCTATTAAGTATTCATTAATATTAGAGGTGTTTAATTTTAACCAAACTTCAAAAATCGTGTTATCAGCATTTGTTAAATTGGTTTGATTGTCTGCAAATGGATTAATTGAAGAACTACTAATCCCACCAAAAATATGACCTATCAAAATGCTATCTTGATCAAAATCATTCATTTTGAATATTTTAGAAGCATAATGAGGGATATTTAAATTGGGAATAAATTCTGCACTAGAGCCTTTCAGAGAAGGCATTTCTACTGGCATTTGATATTCTGTAAGATTGCCATTAACATCTCTCGTTAGACGACTTATTGTTTTCACAAAAGGAACCAAATCATCTTGAATTAAAGTGCCATTTTGGTAATAATATTGACTCATTCCTCCAAAAAATATGGAGTGCATATTGTTGGAAATGCTATCATATAAACAAGCGACTGCACTGTGATAATTACTCAAATATTGATTAAAAGTAGTAATTGGATTATAGCCAGATGCAGTAATGTCAACAGGATATAGAAAAGGTAAATCTACGTTGGCTTGGAATACACCTGATGAAATCGTAAAACCTTTTGCTCCATTTGGGAAAATTTGAGGCAACAAATTATAATCTCTTCTTCTTAAGTGAACGGGGTCAGTAATCGCAATGTAATCATAAAAACTTAATTGTGTTCCAGAATTATCTATTTTAAATGTTCTAATTTGATTTGTATATGCTTGCACATAAGTTGCATTGCCCATTGGATTGTATCTGCCATCAAATCGATGTCCGCCTACTAAATAAAATGTACTGTCCAATATTTTTAAATGTCCTCCAGTTACCGCAAAAATGTCATCTTGTATTTGTTTGAAAAAAGGTGTTATACTTTGGTTATTTACAATTGCATTTATCAATTCAGGAACATTTAAAGAAATAAGATTTGGATAAGTGATATGATCGTTGGCGGTAACAGAAAATCCATATCCTCCTATAATGTAAAGAGAATCTGCATCTTGAGAAAAATTCATATTAGTAGATTGTAATTGTTCTTTAATACTTGTAGGCAATACATTTACAGATGAAGACCAAACTTGATTATTTTCAACATCAACAACATAAATATTAGTGTTATTTTGAGATTCTGGGAAGGCATTAAAAGGTTGTCTGGCGTGCAAACCATCTAGCCTTCCTCCAATGATAAGCCACTTGCCTTGATCTTGAGCATATACATAAGAATGTAAACCAGGTAAATTTGAAACTGTAACAGGTTTTAAACTTAAATCGTAATTAAAATTTCCTTGAGCAAAAGACATAAATCCTATAATCACTAATGGGAATATGTTTTTAATTTTTTTGTAAATGCTTTTCATAAATATTTAATTTATAATGTTTAATACTTACAAATCTAAGATTAGTGATTTTAATACTGAGTAACTATTGTTACTTACAAATTAATTTATTTTGAAATTTAAATTAAAAGTTTATTCAAATAAATTTGTTAGTCTCGTCTAACTTTGTACTTTTGTAGCGTTAAAAATTAAATATTGAGAAGTTTACTTATTTTTATATTGCTGTTTAATTCACTTGACTTATTGTATTCTCAAGAATATAAAGTCAGTGGGGTCGTTGTATCTAGTGGACAGAAAATTGCTTTTGCAAATGTTTTTGAAAAGAATTTGAAAGTTGGAACGATTACTAATAAAGAAGGTTTTTTCAAATTAGAAAATATTAGTGAACCCAAAATTGAATTAAAAATCAGTTGTATGGGTTTCGAAACACAAATTATTTCTCTTGATTTGAAAGAAAATGAAGTAAATAATATCACTATTGAATTGAATCCATCTTCAAGCAAATTATCGGAAGTAGTGGTTTCTGGAACCATGAAAACAGTTAGTAAATCAGATAGCCCTGTTCCTGTAGAAGTTTATTCAAGTAAATTTTTTGAAGCCAATCCTTCTTCATCTCTTCACGAAACCGTTTCGAATATCAATGGAGTGCGCCCACAAATGAATTGTAATGTTTGCAATACTGGAGATATTCATATCAATGGATTAGAAGGAAGTTATACGATGATTTTGATAGATGGAATGCCTATCGTGAGTGGTTTAGCCTCTGTTTATGGTTTGTCGGGAATTCCACAGTCTTTAATAGAAAGAATTGAAGTAGTAAAAGGTCCTGCTTCTGCTTTGTATGGTTCGGAAGCAATTGGCGGTGTGATTAATGTCATTACCAAAAATACCAATCAAGCGCCAAAATTTAGTGCAGATGTTTTTTCAACGCATTGGGGAGATATCAATGCAGATTTGGGTTTTAGTTTTGGTAAAAAAGACAAGTTTAGCACTCTTTTAGGCTTGAATTATTTCAATTATCAAAATCCTATCGACAACAATAATGACAATTTCACGGATTTAACATTACAAAATAGACTTTCAGTATTCAATAAGTGGAGTTTTAATAGACCTCAAAATAGAATTTTTAATGTGGCAGGTAGGTTACTTTACGAAGACAGGTGGGGTGGTGAAATGAATTGGACACCAGAATTTAGGGGAGGTGATAGTATCTACGGAGAAAGTATTCTAACCCAAAGATGGGAGGTTTTTGGAACGTACCAATTGCCTTTTAAAGAAGAGGTTTATTTTCAATTTAGTAGTAATGGGCATTATCAAGATTCCTACTATGGTGAGATGTTTTATCTTGCTCGTCAGAATGTTTCTTTTGGTCAATTGTATTGGAACAAAAATATCGGCAAACACGCTTTTACTTCTGCATTGGTGTATCGTTATAATTTCTATGACGATAATACCACAGCAACTTCAATAGAAATTGAAAATCAAAATACTGAAAATGCACCAAGCATCATTCATTTACCTGGGGCTTTTGTTCAAGATGAAATAACGGTAAATGATCAAAATAAATTATTGTTAGGTTTAAGATATGACTACAATAATTTACACGGTAACATTTGGACACCAAGAATCAATTATAAATGGAATAGTAAAAACAAAAATGCTACACTTAGAATAGGTGCTGGAAATGGTTTTAGAGTAGTAAATGTTTTTACGGAAGATCATGCTGCTTTAACAGGAGCAAGAGAAGTGGTTTTTGAGGAAGCACTAAATCCTGAAACCTCTTATAATGGTAATTTGAATTGGGTTCAAAACGTTTTTTTCAAAAAAAGTTCACTGGTATTGGATGTAGCAGCGTGGCATACTTTTTTTACCAATAAAATTATTCCTGATTATGAAACTGATGCAACTAAAATCATCTACAAAAATTTGGATGGAAATGCAATTTCTCAAGGTGTAACTATTAATACTGAAATGCTTTTTCAAAATGGGTTTAATGCCATTGTCGGAGCCACATTGATGGATGTATCGGTAAATGAAAATGGTATTTCAGAAAGACAATTGCTTACCGAGAATTTTACAGGAACGTTTACTATTGGATATTATATCAAACAATTGAAATTAAAAATAGATTACACAGGCAATGTTTACAGTCCAATGAGATTACCATTGCTTGGCGAACTAGACAACAGACCAGAATATTCTCCTTGGTTTAGTATTCAAAATATCCAAGTTTCTACCAAAATTAAAGACAATTGGGAGATTTATGGAGGAATTAAAAATTTATTGAACTATACGCCTCCAACCAACAGCATCGCGAGAGCATTTGATCCTTTTGATAGAGAAGTTACTTTCGATGCTGAAGGGCAACCATTAGCCACACCTAATAATCCGAATGCGCTTACTTTTGATCCTTCTTATGTATTTGCATCCAACCAAGGAATAAGAGGTTTTTTGGGCGTGAGATATAAAATTCCTCATAAATTATGAAAAGAGTAGTGCTTTTTTATTTTTTGATTTTGTGTTGTAATGCCAATGCTCAAAAATCCAATTTATGGACCGAATTTGCAGATTTGAATGACAGTTTGGAAGTTAAGGTAAAACCCATAATGATCTATATCGGAACAGATTGGTGTAAATACTGCAAACTCCAAGAAAACACTACTTTCAAAGATAAAAAGCTGATGTTGGAAATGTCAGAAAAATATTATCTACTAAAGTTGAATGCAGAAAGTAAAGATTCCATTTTTTTTATGAATAAAAATTATGCTCCTGCAAACCAATACCAAAAATATCATGAATTGGTGGTGTATTTGAGTCAATATCTTGACGAATTAGTATTTCCTACTACTTTATTTTTGCTCAACAACTTTCAAGAAGTTAAGTATATCAAAGGGTATTCAAAAGACTTGAAATATTAAAACAAATCCACAGGATTGATTTGAATAAATTCCTGCCACGATAACACTTTATTATCAATGAGATATATTTTCTTTGGGTTAAATATTTTTTTGAATTGATACATTCCTTTAGTGGGTTTTGAGATACCGCTTTTCACTTCTAATGCTACAATTTCATCTTTGTATTTAAGCACAAAATCTACTTCATCATTTACGTGTCTCCAGTATAAGACTTCATAATCTTCTGTAATACTTTTGTTAAGTAAATGCGCGCCAATACAGGATTCAATAATGCGTCCCCAATGCGTAGTGTCTTTTTGCACTTCTTTGAAAGTAATTTGTGTTTGCCCAGAAATTAAAGCAGAGTTATATACTTGCAGTTTTGGACTAGATGATTTCGTTCTGTAATCTTCTGTATATATTTTCTGCAATCCCTTGCTTAATCCAGCAACATCCAAAAGATCTAGATAATGAGAAAGCGTTGTGGTGTTGCCAGCGTCTTGCAATTGCCCTAGCATTTTATTGTAAGATAAAATTTGACTTGAATAACTACATGACAACTGAAATAATTGTTTGAGTAAAGAAGGTTTGTCAATTCTAGTCATCATCAAAATGTCTTTGGAGATAGTTGTTTCTATCAAACTATTGGCGATATAGTTTTTCCATCTTGATTCATTGGAAATTAATTTTCCGGACCCGGGATAACCTCCAAACCAAGCAAATTGTTCTGGTGTAAAACCAAATCCCTCATGCATTTCTTCATAAGACCAATGTGTCATTTGAATCAGTTCGAATCTTCCTGCAAGTGATTCGCTGAGCCCTGTTTGAATCAATAATCTTGATGAACCAAGAATCACCAATTTTATATTTAATTGGTTTACAGAATCATAATCCCATTCTTTTTTGACGGTTTCACTCCAATTATTGATTTTTTGAATTTCGTCAATGGCTAAAATTAATTCATTGATTTTACCAGTTTTTAACTTCAGTCTTGCTGTTTCCCAAATTTGACTTAGCCAAGTGCTGTCATTATTATTTTCTGCTATATAATATTGGTTATCTACTTCAATATCAGAAAGCACTTTATTTACCATCGTTGTTTTTCCTACTTGTCTAGGACCAACAATACACTGGATAAAATTTCTTTCCTCCAATATTCTTTTACGAAATAAATCATATGTACTTCTTATAATCACAGCACAAATGTATGAATTATTTTTCAGACTGAGTAAAAATTCTCAATTCATTGAGTAAATTTACTCAGTACATTGAGTAAAATTTAATATTTTTTTGAGTAAAATATGATTAAATATCTTGAAAACAGACAATAAATCATTCAACAATTAACAATTAAACAGAATTACTTTTTTACAATCTTTTGACACCAATTGATGCTCCTTTATCAAATAATTGTATCATGTAAATTCCATCCGGTAAATTTGATATATTTATTTGATTACCAGTCAATATATCTTTAGAGACAACTTTACCATCTAAACTCATTATTTCATAAGAACAATTCATTGAATTTTTATTTATTGATACATTTATAATGTCAGTAGATGGATTGGGGAATATAGAAAATGACTCGTTATTTAACTTATCGATTGACGAAAATATATAATTGGAGCACAAATAATTATTGGTAAAATTGCTTTCGGTTGTATAATTTGGAGAATCGATCCAAACACAATAATCTCTGCTGGTTATATCCAGAATATCTTAATTTTATTGGGTTAAAATATACAGTGTCTGAATTACCAGGAGCAAGACCTTCCGTAACATATCTAAAATTACTAGTGTAGGAAGGACAATTGAAGTCTAATCCATGACTATAATTTACTTCTGCATTAACATAAGCAGAGATTAGAACTTGAGCATTTGAATTATTTGTAATAATTGCAGCTATAGTTAACACCTCTGAATCAAAGTTAATATATTCCGAAGGACCTGATTGCAATGAATCTTTCACTAGATGAATATCCAAAAGTATAATTTCGTCTATAGCAATATCGATATCAGGAATAACTGGATTATAGTTGTTGTAAATTATCTTTTCTGTGTATAAATTATTAGAAAAAGTGTATTCTCTTTTGCAACTAAAACGCAATGATTTGTGTACGGAACAATAGAAATATAATGAATGTTATTAGGTGAAGAAATAGGTATAGATTGAAGCAAATTGAAATTAGCATCTCTAATTTCTATTTCATAAGAATTTCCTGTTAAAGTTTCCAGAGCTAAATAAATTGGATTGTTGAAAATTGAATGTCTTTCACATTTACCGATGAGAAGTTTGCGATTGTATTTCCATTAAAATCTTTAATATATATAGGTCGTTAAAGTTTATAAATAAAGTGGTTTGGAACTTTTAAAGGTACAATTGAACTTCCAATGTCAAGCGTATCAGTAAAATTAGTTAGAGTATCCCCAATGAACATCTCTTGATTAAGTGTTTTATATATTACTTTGTTATTGTCAATCCTAAAACTTTCTGAAATTTCATTTTCATTAAATATGTAATCTGTAGCATTATTAGTAGCTAAATCAACCAAAAATATACTTGTATCTTGATAAATAATATTGGAAAAAGATGTGTGAGCAAATCCATTTTGATTATTGCTAGGCAAAGAATAACCAACAAAAGAATTGTTAAATCCAGAAAATAGCGGCATCAATGAAAGGTCATATTCAGATTGAAATACATCGCCAATAAACATTCCACAATCAACACAAATAGTTTCGGTAGTGTACATATTATATAGTGAATTTTCATTCTCAAATAAGTTGAGTGAAGCGTAGGGTAGAGGTTTGCTATTTAGATAGTGACCATTTGAATCAATTAGAAATCCAATATGATTGTAATTTTTATAATGATTGGAGATATTGGTCGATAAGCCAGTAACTACAATGTTTCCATTACTAAGTTTTAAACTAGATTTAATAACAAAATCATGGGAAATCTTCATTACTTCATTAATTTGAGATATATATGATGCATGAAAAATTAATACTGAAAATAAGATTATGGAATTTAGTCATAAAAATTGGTTTACAATTAAAATAATGATTAACAAATATAGTCAAATTATTTAATAATTAAAGAGTTAAGCGAAAAAAATATTCAAACAAAATTGAAAGTTGTTAAGATAATCTTTGTAACTGAATTTTTATTTTTTAAACCATTTCAAAACTCAAGTTACAATTAATTTTCATAAAACTTTTAAAGTTATGTTTCAAAAGTAGGAAAAATAAAGTCAAAATGATTATTTTCGCAGTTGTATAATATAGCACACATCAAGAGTTATGAGTAATAGTAAAGCAGAAGTTATGGAAAGCGCCCCAAGTATTGAGGATGTTAAGAACGAAATTTTGGAAGATTTCAGATTGGTTTGTGTCAGTAGAGAAGTTTCTCTTTTGGGAAGAAAAGAAGTGTTGACAGGTAAGGCCAAATTTGGAATTTTTGGCGATGGAAAGGAATTGGCTCAAATTGCGATGGCAAAACAGTTTCAAAATGGAGATTTTCGTTCAGGATACTATCGTGATCAAACTTTTATGATGGCGATTGGTTCGCTCACTATTCAAGAATATTTTGCTGCTTTATACGCTCACACAGATGTGGAAGTGGAGCCTGCTTCTGGAGGTCGCCAAATGGGAGGACATTATGCTACTAGAAGTTTGAACCCAGATGGAACTTGGAAAAATTTGATGGAGCAAAAGAACTCTTCTGCTGATATTTCTCCAACTGCTGGTCAAATGCCAAGACTTTTAGGTTTGGCGCAAGCTTCCAAAGTATATAGAACACTTCCAGGATTGAAAGATTTCACACAATTTTCTAATCAAGGTAATGAAGTCGCTTTCGGAACTATCGGTGATGCAAGTACTTCAGAAGGATTGTTTTGGGAAACCATTAATGCTGCAGGCGTTTTACAAGTGCCTATGGTAATGTCGGTTTGGGATGATGGATGGGGAATTTCGGTTCCTAAACACGTACAAACTACAAAATCTAGTATCTCGGATGTTTTGGCTGGTTTTGCCAAAGAAGAAGATACCAATGGTTATAAAATATTTAAAGTAAAAGGTTGGGATTATCCTTCGTTGATTAAAACTTACGAAGATGCTGTGGCTTATACTAGAGAACATCACGTTCCTTCGTTGATTCACGTAGAAGAAGTGACGCAACCTCAAGGACATTCTACTTCTGGTTCTCACGAACGTTATAAGTCGCCAGAACAACTCCAATGGTCGGAGGAATTCGATTGTTTGAATCAATTCAAAAAATGGATAGCGAATCATAAGTTTCCTGATGGAACTGTAATTGCAACAGAAGAAGAACTAGATGCAATCAGAAATGAGTCAAAAAAATTAGTCAGACAAGAGCAAAAAGCAGCTTGGGCAGCATTTATTGCCGAACTTAAAACTGATTTTGATGCTGTTTTGCCTTTAATAGAAAACCTTTCTCGAGAGAGTAAAAATGGAACTTTTGTAGCAAAGGTATTAGAAGAGTTCAAAACAACTATAGATCCAATTAGAAGAGATATTATTGGCGCTGCCAAAAATGCTTTGAGATACACGAGAGGAGAGGATTTGCCTTCCAAAAAGATACTTAATCAGTGGATTAGTGATGTGAAAGAACGAGGTTTTGAAAAATACAGTTCTTATTTATACAGTCAATCTGCAGAAAGTCCTTTGAACGTGAATGAAGTTGCTCCTGAATACGACAACCCAGAAATGGTGGATGGAAGATTGATTTTGAGAGAAAACTTTCATCATATTTTTTCAAATAGACCAGAAGTACTCACTTTTGGAGAAGATACAGGTAAAATTGGCGGTGTAAACCAGTCGATGGAAGGGATGCAAGATGAATTTGGTGGTATTAGAGTTTCTGATACAGGAATTAGAGAAGCTACGATTGTCGGACAAGGAATCGGTATGGCAATGAGAGGTTTGAGACCTATTGCTGAAATTCAATATTTGGATTATATTTTATATTGTCTTCAAATCATGAGTGACGATTTGGCTACCGTTCAATACAGAACCAAAGGAGGTCAGAAAGCACCATTAATCATAAGAACGAGAGGTCATCGTTTAGAAGGTGTTTGGCATGCTGGTTCACCAATGGCTGGAATTATCAATTTAATAAGAGGAATTCACGTTTGTGTACCAAGAAATATGACCAAAGCGGCTGGTTTTTATAATACTTTATTAAAAGGTGATGATCCTGCTTTAGTAGTTGAGTGTTTGAACGGCTATAGAAGCAAAGAGCCAATGCCGAATAATTTAGGTGAATTTACAACGCCTTTGGGAATTCCAGAAGTGGTGCAAGAGGGTAGTGATGTAACGATTGTTTCTTATGGAAGTACGTTCAACTTGTGTGTGCAAGCGGCAAAACTACTAAGTGCGTCTGGAGTTTCTTGTGAGTTGATAGATGTGCAAACATTAATTCCTTTCGATATAAATAATAGCATTTTAGAAAGTCTTAAAAAGACCAATAAAGTCATTTTTATTGATGAAGATGTAGAAGGAGGAACAACAGCCTATATGATGCAACAAGTATTGCAAAAACAAGGGGGTTACTATCATTTAGATGCTGCACCTCAAACATTGACTGCCAAAGATCACCGAACCGCTTACGGTAGTGATGGAGATTACTTCTCAAAACCGAATGTTGATGATATTTACGATGCAGTTTATGCAATGATGCATGAGTATGATCCAGCGAAATTCCCTTGGTAATTTACTGACATTTTAACCGTAAAATACAATAAATACAACTGCATGATAAAACTTCCTAAAAAGCATTTTATTATATGGATTTTTTTAGGATATTTTGCTTTGAGTTTGAGTATTCATCAAAGTTTTGTCAAATCATTTCCGCATCACATACATGCTTGGGCGCATTGTGATCATTACGCACTTAGCAAAGGGTTTGTGAATAATGGTATGGATTTCTTTCATCCAGAAACCTACGTTTACAATAAGCAATTTCCCAATGGAAAAGATGAAGTAGCAGATTCCAAAATAACTTCCGTTGATTTTCCTATAAATAATTATGTTGTCGCTATTTTATTCAAAGTTTTCAATACAGATGCTCCGGCAGTTTACAGACTTTACACGCTCATTGTGGCTTGCATTGGACTTTGTTTTCTGTTTTTAATTTCGTTTCATTTTGTTAAAGATATTGTCATCGCTTTTTTGATTCCAATTATTGTAGTTTTCACGCCCATATATTTAGATTATCAAGTTGGGTTTTTGCCTTCTACAGTTGCTTTGACTTTGTTCTTTGGAAGTGTATATTATTTTATGCGATTTCAACTGGAAAAAAGCACTAAGTATTGGGTGATTACATTGGTTTTGATCATGTTAGCAGCAATGATAAGAACACCTTTTGTGATTCATTTAATTGCTTTGGGAGGATATCTTTTTGTAAATGCCATTGCTGCTAAGAAGATAAGTGTAAAGATTTGGGGGCTTTGGTTGGGTGCATTTATCCTGCCCATTGTTTACTTTTGGTACAATACGCAACTTCGAAACGAATACGGCTCCATTTTTTTAGGAAGTCCTATGTTGGTAAAATCTTGGGAGCAAGTAGGGGAGTTGTTGGAAGATTCAAAAACCAATTGGAGTCAACATTTTCTGAATTCTGTGCAGTATTATATTTTTATCACGGTTATAGTGGTTTTGTTTTCTAAATTAATGCTAAAAAGAATCGCTTTTAAAGGATATGTTTGGAGTTTTATTGTGTGGATTTCAATTTCAATATTGGGAGTTTTAGCATACAGTTTTTTGATGCTTCCTCAATTTGTGCATCACGATTATTATTTCATAGATACGTTTTATCCTGTTATTTTCATAGTGCTTGTTTGGGTGTTGTCAAATATTAAAATATTATAAATTTATTAGATTTATTAATATTTTTATATTGTTAACAACCAGTTTTTTAATAATTAGTAAGTCTAGCGATACTTTAACTGAAAGAAGAAGTGTGAATTGAATGATGCTTATGCCAATCAATACAGAAATTATCAAAATTTAGCCTCATTTCTTAGTGAAAACGGAGTTGATAAAAATGAAAAAATATTTGTAATAGACAGTTATGCTCCTAACATGTCATTTTTACTTTCAGAATACAGCGGATATGCTTTGATAAAAAGAAATTATGAAACAATAAGCGAAGCAATGCATTTGAATTATAAATATGCAGTTGTTTCCACACAATACTTTTTTGGTGAATTATATACTTTATTTCCGGAGATTACTCAATATTTTAATTGCATTTCGATGAATCAAGAGTTGATTTTGTTGGAGAAAAAATCAAACTTTCAAAATGGAAATGTACGTTCATTAGGAGCATTTTTAAAATTGAATGATGCTAAAAGAACTATAAATTTAAAAGAAGAAAATTTAGAAAACACTAATTATTTTCCCAACTCAGAAGAAGGACATCTAAACCATGAAATGTATGGAATGACTTACAGATTTGAGATTTCGAAAGAAGAGCACTACACTTTAATTCGTTTGTCTGGAAAGTATAAAGTCGAAACTCAAAAAACTTCGGTGTTATATGTAATCGACACCAAAGAACAAGAATCCAACGTCTTTTACCAAGCACTTCCTTTTGAAAATCTTGAAAAACAATTCAATGAATATATTGAATTTGAGAAATTTGTGCTCATTCCTGCTGGAGAGAAGCAAAGACAAGTGGCCGTGTTTTTGTACAATCCCAACCAAGAGGAGTTTTATTATAAAGATTTGAAAATTGATTTTTATTGAGTTTTAGAAAATATAAGCGAATTCTAATCTAAAAATTTAGTCAAGATTTTTTATCTAAAAAACTTAAAAACAAAAATAAAATTTGTAATTTAGATGCGTGGAGGGTTAGCCCCCGAGCATTCTACAACAAAACATTCCCAAATTTGGGAAACGAAGTTCGACAAAGTCAACACTAAAAGTAGAAGCGAATATTTGCTAGACTTCAACTAGAAATTGCTATGGAAAAATGCTTGTTGCATTTTGGTTTTAATAAATCCTCAATTTTACCAAAATTGACCCATTGCAGTTTGAAAACTATACAAATTGAAACATCAAGATGGGTATAACTCGCAATTAAACACAGTAACCTCATTAGAACTTTAATCCACTTACAAAAGGACAGTCTTCAAATTTGACATTTGTCTCGTATCTTTTTTGTCTGGCAAGTTCCTTTTCGTGTTTATACTTATCCTTGTCCTTGTCTGGTTTTACTCCATTCAACACTTCCATTACTGTCAGTCCTAAGTGATCTGTAGGGTATCTATCATACGAATAATAATGAACAAACTCTTCAATCCACATATCACATTCAGCCTTGTTTTTGGGTACACGACCATGTAAGAACTCCATACGGAATATCCTGTGTGTACTTTCAGCCATATTATTAGTAAAGGGAAATTCATCGGTCTTGGCTGTAAGCTTTCTGACAATGGGAGGTGTCTCCAACTGATCAATCCAATCTAAAACTAATCCTTTGTTTTCAGAACCACCATCGGTAACAAGGTTAATGTCATGCTTGAGATTTCGAAAGCCATAACTGATATAAGTATCTTCCAGTAGATTTCTAATAAACTCTCTACCCGCTTTTCCATCCGTAGAAGCATGATTGAGAATCGCTTTGGAGTAGTTATCTTTTACGAATGCTACTTTCTGTATGCCCTCCTCTTGCGTTTGAATGTGCATAATGTCAATGTGCAGCCATTCAAAAGGTCGGGTCGCTACAATAGAATTAGTTTCGGTAGGTTTATGCTCCTTCTTCAAATTATCTCTGTATAGTTTGGCGTACTTAAAAAACGTGGAGATGGAACAATACAAAATCCCTTTTTTCATCATTTTGTAATAAATGGATGTCTTTGCTTTGAAACGATTAATCGGAGAAGTCAGGAACTTTTCAATCTTACCGACTTCTTCTAATGTTAATTGATAAGGGTGCTCCCGATAACATTTGGCAATAGGGCTAACCTTACAACCCTTTTCAGGACGATTACGGTAGTACCAATCCTTATTTACACCAAAAAGTTTGATAATTCTAGAGATAGGTTGTTTGGTGCTTTGGCTCAATTTTTTAATAGCGTTGGTAAAACTTTCAGCATTTTGTCTCAATACTTTGTGTTTTTGGTCTATTCCTTCTAATATTTCTGAATAACCATTGCTCATGGCACAAGAAATAAATTAAGAAGTTGGCTTGTGAGCAATTAGCGATTGCTTATTGCGTTCCATTCTAGTATTTAGCAGGAAATTTCATCCATCAACCTTCAAAACAAAAATAAAATTTGTAAATTAGGGGTTTTGGAAGGAACTAAAATTGAAATACCATATCAAGGTTTCTGAAGTGCTTGAACAAGGAACAAGATTATATAATTTAAGGAACAAGATAATGAAAATACTTCTAATAATATTTATAATAATGACACTTCTTTGTAGAAATTATACGGAAGTTGTCATTTATCAGCAAAATTCAACAAGAATAATTGACAGATATGATGTTATAACAAATAAAAAAGAAATAATTAGCCCCGTAGATGCAGTTGTTTTATTAGGGTCATCAGGTGATGATTTGACTCTTGCGTTTGGTGATAAACTAGGAAAAAAATTACATACTTCAATATAATACAAGTTTCGAATAAGTTTGATGAAGTAAAAAAAGGAGATACAATTGCTTATTGCCATAACTTAAATAATTCTTCAAATTTCGTTTATCAAGTTCAATATACTAATATGGAGTATAAAAGTAAACGTCATGTGAAAATCCTAGTAAGGTTATTTCTAAAAAATAAATATTTAAGACTGAGTAAGTAGTTTTGTCTGTTTCTATGTTCTGAAATTTTATTCAAACAAACTTCAAAACAATAATAAAAGTAGTAATTTAGGGGTTTGGAAGGATTAAAAAATGAATATAGAACGAAAGTTTGAACTTAACAAACTTCGTTTAGTTTTGGTGATTATAGTTTAGATTATGAAACATTTAAAAAAAATTAGACCTTTATTATATTTGTTTCTATCCTTATTTTTTTGTATTAATTAAGTTTCTTTTCATAGATGAAAAGGGTTGTTTGAAAAAGAAGGAAAAGTTTATGACATCTATTTTTCAGATAAATATAAACGTTCTCCTTCTGCATGGGGTTTTGGACAAACTATTAAAGAAAAAGTTTTAGTGGTTAAATTATATACAGGAGATTCAATAATTCTTGATAAAAACTATAAGCAGTTTTGGAATAAAATTAACAAAAAACATAATCTTGAGCAATTTTGTAAAATTAGTTATTCTAAAAGGAATGACTTAGTTAATCATTTAGTCATAAGAGATGATTATTTGATTCCTGAGAATTACCTAATAAATAACTTCAAAAAAATAAATAATCTTCTTGCTTTTATTCTAATTTTTTTAATTTTCTTATTGTATTTAAGTTATAATAAATGATTCACAAAGGCTGGTGCGCGATTGTATCGCGTTCCATTCTAGTATTTAGCAATAAATTTCATCCATCAATCTTCAAAACAAAAATAAAAGTTGTAATTTAGGGGTTTGGAAGGAATAAAAAAATGAAAACTGCAAAAATTTCTTGAGGGAACAAATGGTGAAATCTACAACAGAAATTAGTAATAGATATAAGCAAATAAACAAAAGATTAATTAATTTAACTTTCGTTAGGAAAATAATTTATGTTTTCACTGCAATACATGTGTTATCATATTTTATATTTGATTTTTATAAGGAAAATTTGCCTGTTACTTTTTCTGTTTCTATTTTTCTGATTTTTTTTTCTTTAGAAGTTTACAATTGGTATTTAAATAAAAAACTAAATAAAATTGTCGTTTTAGTTTCGGATTATAACACAAATAATATTTCAAAATATAAGGAAAAAAGTTCATAGCAGAAAAATGAGATGGATAAAGAAGAGATATAAAACTAATAAAATGTTTATAATATGATAAGACTTTTTATAATTAGTGTGATTTGTATATTTTTTGCAACTAAGAAAATTAATGCACAGGAAATCGGAAACTTTTATCGCTATAAAGGTAAATGCGAAAGTTCAGAATGTATAAAAAAGATGACAATAGAGATTATAAGTGATTCAACTTGCAGTATTTGTATTCAGTATTGTAAAGCTTGCTATACTGATAAATCTGATAAATATTTAAAAGGTATCTTTGATAATTCTATTGGAATAGTTGTCAATTCCGAAACAATTAAATACAATAATTTAGAATTATATAAAGTAAGAAAAACCAAATAATAGTAGTGTTTCTTCCACCCACTCCCGACCTAATATCCAAATAAAATTAGAAAGGCTGGTGCGCGATTGTATCGCGTTCCATTCTAGTATTTAGCAGGAAATTTCATCCAATAAACTTAAAAACAAAAACAAAAGTGAAAGTAAAAAAATAATTGATAGTGGTAAACCTTATGGATGGTAGAGATATTTTTAAATCACTTAACGATTTATTAATTCATAATTTCTCACCAATAAGTTCGCCTATATCAAATTGATTTATATATTTGCATCGATAAATTAAAAAAATGAATCAAAATTTTACACATCATCATGCACATCATCCATTCGTTCAAACGAGTAGATAAATGTTGATGTATAATCATATTTTATAAAAACCCGTTTGAATTTCACAAGCGGGTTTTTTGTTTCTAAACACTTGCTATTGGAATTCAGACATAAAGCAAAAGAAAAATGAAAAATATTAAAATTGCCATTCAAAAATCAGGAAGACTCAATGAAGATAGTCTTGCATTACTCAAAGAATGTGGTATCCAAATCGATACTTCCAAACAAGTGCTCAAAGCAACAGCAAGTAATTTCAACTTAGATGTTCTCTTTTTAAGAAATGATGACATCCCCAACTACCTAGAAGATGGAGTAGTGGACATCGCCATTTTGGGAGAGAATACGATTTGGGAAAAACAAAAATCTTTTAATGTTATCCAAAAATTAGGTTTTTCCAAGTGTAGAGTTTCTATAGCAACTCCCAAAGGAATTCCTTACAATGGGTTACAAGATTTGAAAGGGAAAAGAATTGCAACTTCCTACACGAATACTTTGCAAAATTATCTCAATGAAAACAACATCAACGCTGAAATTCACGAAATTTCAGGCTCTGTAGAAATCGCCCCCAACATAGGTCTTGCAGATGCCATTATGGATATTGTGAGTAGTGGCGGTACATTATTCAATAATGGATTGGTAGAAAGAGAAGTGGTTTTGCGTTCGGAAGCAGTATTGGTTGCTAGAAAAGATTTAGACAATGAATTAAATCAATTATTACAAACATTAATTTTTAGAGTAAAATCTGTTTTGGAGGCAAGAAAATTCAAATACATTTTGCTCAATGCACCCAACGATAAAATTGAGGAAATTACCAATATTCTTCCTGTTCTTAAAAGCCCTACGGTTTTACCTTTGGCTATGGAAGGTTGGTCATCTTTGCACTCTGTAATCGAAAAAGATAAGTTTTGGGAAATTCTCGAAAAACTCAAAAACGCTGGTGCTGAAGGAATTTTGGTGGTGCCCATTGAAAAAATGGT
Organism: Flavobacteriales bacterium; assembly: GCA_018401455.1. Lineage (GTDB taxonomy): Bacteria > Bacteroidota > Bacteroidia > Flavobacteriales_D > Parvicellaceae > Parvicella. The sequence continues at coordinate 18,501 of JAGYKU010000009.1, read as the reverse complement.
TTTATAAAAATTGAATTCATAATGAAAATCATACAAACAACTGATAAAGAAATCATTTCCCAAACATTGGAAAGACCCGTTATCGAGGCAGCGGATTTGTCTCAATTGGTCAAAGAAGTGTTCGACAATATCAAACAAAACGGTGATGAAGCACTTTTGGAGTATTCTCAAAAATTTGACAAAGTAAATCTCGATAGCATAGAACTAAGTCAATCCAAATGGGAAGCATTAGCCAATCAAGTAAGCGATGAACTCAAAAATGCTATTTTGTTGGCGAAAAAAAATATTGAGAAATTTCATAAAGCACAAGTTTCTGGAAAAATTGAAGTACAAACTGCACCAGGAGTTCAGTGTTGGCAAGAGGCCAAACCCATCGAAAAAATCGGAATTTATATTCCCGGAGGAACAGCGCCTTTGTTTTCCACAGTTTTGATGTTGGCTGTTCCTGCAAAAATAGCGGGTTGCAAAGAAGTGATTTTATGCACGCCACCCAATCAAAAAGGAGAAATTCATCCAGCCATTGCTTTTGCGGCTCAAATAGCAGGTGTTACCAAAATCATCAATGTTGGCGGTATTCAAGCCATTGGAGCGCTGACTTATGGAACAGTATCGGTACCTAAAGTTTATAAAATATTTGGTCCGGGCAATCAATATGTAACAGCAGCAAAACAATATGCGCAAACTCAAAATTGTGCCATAGATATGCCTGCTGGTCCTTCCGAATTGATGGTCGTGGCTGATGAAACTTGTGTTCCAGAATTTGTTGCGGCAGACTTACTTTCCCAAGCAGAACACGGAATCGATTCTCAGGTTATTTGTGTGGTAAACAATGAAGAAGTAGCTTTGAATATTCAGAAAGAAGTGGAGAAGCAATTAGAAATGTTACCTAGAAAAGCAATTGCTTCAAAAGCATTAGAGAGTTCTAAAATATTGGTAATTCCATCACTACAACAAACCATTGATATCATCAATGAGTATGCTCCAGAGCATTTGATTATTTGCCACAAAGAGGAACTTGAAATTACGGATAATGTGAACAACGCAGGAAGTGTGTTTCTGGGGAATTACACACCCGAAAGTGCTGGAGATTATGCATCAGGAACCAATCATACTTTACCTACTAATGGCTATGCAAAACAATACAGCGGTGTGAATATGGATGCTTTTGTAAAGAAAATTACTTATCAAAGAGTGACCAAAGAAGGTATTCAAAACATTGGTAAGGCCATAGAATTGATGGCAGAAGCGGAGGAGTTGATGGCGCACAAAAATGCAGTTACTTTAAGATTAAAATAGCAGGAAATGAAAACTTTGATTAGAAAAAACATATTGGAACTCAAACCATATTCTTCTGCAAGAGATGAGTTTAAGGAAGCAGCCTCTGTTTATTTGGATGCCAATGAATTTCCCGTTCCCTCAGATTTTAATAGATATCCTGATAGTCATCACTCACTTTTGAAAAACGCTATTTCAAAAATCAAAAACGTTTCCGAAAAGAACATTTTGATTGGAAACGGAAGTGACGAAGTGATTGATATTGTTTTGCGAACTTTTTGCGAACCAGGAATAGACAATATTATCATCACTCCACCTACATACGGAATGTATGAAGTGGCAGCGGCTATTAATGATATCGAAGTGAAAAGATGTGATTTGGAACCCAATTTTGAATTAGATTTTGAGAAATTAAAAAATCAAATAGACGCAAATACTAAAGTAGTTTTTTTGTGTTCTCCGAATAATCCAACAGGTAAATTGCTTGATTTTGATGCTATTTGTGATTTTGTATCTCAAGTTTCTTGTATGGTTTTGGTGGACGAAGCATATATAGATTTCAGCGATTCTAGAAGTATGATTACCAAAATAGATGAATTTGACAATTTAATCGTTTCACAAACATTGTCAAAGTTTTATGGAATGGCAGGTTTGAGAGTTGGTTTGTGTTTTGCAAATTCATTTTTAATTGAAATTTTTCACAAAGTAAAACCGCCATACAACATAAATATATTATCACAAAAAATCGCAATTGAAGAACTGAATTCTAAAGATTGGGGGAGTTCATTAAGACAAATTTTAAAAGACAAACAAAATTTGAAAGCCGCTTTGTTACAACAAAATTGTATCTTGCAAGTCTTTGAAAGTGATGCCAACTTTTATTTAGTGAAAGTTGCAAATGCCAATAATTTGTACCAATATTTAATAAAAAAAGGAATCGTTGTGAGAAATAGAAGTAACCAATTACATTGCGAAAATTGCCTTAGAATAACCGTAGGAACTGCACAAGAAAATATAGAATTGATAAATGCATTGAGCGAATTTGTATAACGTATTACGTTCTACGTATTACGTCATACGTTAAGAAAAAATAAAAAAATGAAACAAAAAGTACTGTTTATAGATAGAGATGGCACAATAATTATTGAGCCGCCAGTGGATTATCAAGTGGATAGTTTGGAAAAACTAGAATTTTATCCTGGAGTATTTCAATATTTGTCGCGAATTGCCAATGAATTAGATTATGAGTTGGTGATGGTTACGAATCAAGATGGATTGGGAACGGATTCCTTTCCAGAAGATACCTTTTGGCCAGCGCAAAACAAAATGATGCGTGCGTTGGAAAATGAAAATATCATTTTTGATGAGGTTTTGATTGATAAATCTTTTCCAGAAGACAATGCTCCCACTAGAAAACCTAGAACAGGTCTATTGACAAAATATATGTCAGAAGTATATGATTTGGAAAATTCATTTGTGATAGGAGACAGACTTACAGATATTGAATTGGCCAAGAATTTGGGAGCAAAAGGAATTTATATCGCAGATGATACAGCAGAAGATTACGACCAAAATGTTCAAGTTTTAAAAACTAGAGATTGGAAAAAGATTTATGAGTTTTTGAAGTTCGGATTGCGAAAAGCAAGTGTAAAAAGAAATACCAACGAAACTCAGATTTCTATTGATTTAAATCTCGATGGAAAAGGTGTTTCGAATATAGATACAGGAATTGCATTTTTCGACCATATGTTAGATCAGTTGGCAAAACACGGAAATATGGATTTGGAAATCAAAGTGAAAGGAGATTTGGAAGTAGATGAACATCACACTATTGAAGATACTGCTTTGGCTTTGGGCAATTGTATTTATCAAGCCATTGGCAACAAAAAAGGAATCAATAGATATGGATTCTTTTTACCAATGGATGACTGTTTGGCGCAAGTTGCCATTGATTTTGGAGGAAGAAGTTGGTTGGTATGGGAAGCAGAATTCAAAAGAGAAATGATAGGAAAAATGCCAACAGAGATGTTTTACCATTTTTTCAAATCTTTTTCTGATGAAGCGAAATGCAATTTGAATATAAAAGTAGAAGGAGAAAACGAACATCACAAAATTGAAGCGATATTCAAAGCATTTGCGAAAGCCATTAAAAATGCTGTAAAAAGAGATATTAATGATGATACATTGCCCTCAACCAAAGGCGTTTTGTAAATTAACAAGTTAAACAAATGAAAGTAGCCATCATCAATTACGAAGCAGGAAATGTAAAATCAGTGCAGTTTGCATTGCAAAGATTGGGTGTAAATCCTATCATTACAGACAATCACGATGAGATTTCATCTGCGGATAAAGTCATTTTCCCAGGCGTAGGACAAGCCAAATATGCAATGGAACAATTGGCTAAGAAACAACTTGATACTTTGATTCCTAATTTAAAACAACCCGTTTTGGGTGTATGTTTGGGAATGCAATTGATGTGCGAACATTCCGAAGAGGGAAATGTTGGAGGATTGGGAATTTTTAAAGACGTGAATGTTGTAAAATTCTCTTCTGATGTCAAAGTGCCTTGTATTGGATGGAATGCCTTGGAATTGGAGTCTCATTTTCTATGGAAAGATATTCCAGATGAATCGTATGTGTATTTTGTGCACAGTTATTACGTTCCAGATTGTACATTTGCAATAGCCAAAACGGTTTATGGCTCCACAAAATATACAAGTGCTATGCAATTTGAAAATTTTTCTGCAATGCAGTTTCATCCTGAAAAAAGTGGAGATATTGGAAGTAAAATGATTGAAAATTTTTTAAAACAGATTTAAATGAAAAAGAAAATACGCATCATACCTGCTATAGATTTGATTGATGGAAAATGTGTGAGACTAAAACAAGGCGATTACACTCAAAAAACAATTTACAATGAGAATCCATTGGAAGTGGCTAAAATGTTTGAAGATGCTGGAATTCGATATTTACATTTAGTAGATTTGGACGGGGCAAAAGCAGGAAAAGTCATTAATTGGGACGTCATAGAAAACATAACAAACAAAACACAACTCAAAGTTGACTTTGGAGGAGGCGTAAAAACAACAGAAACATTCAAAAATTTGATTAATGCGGGTGTCTATAAGATTAATGTTGGAAGTCTTGCTGTATATGAACCTAAATTGTTTTCTTCTTGGATTCAAGACTTTGGTGATGCCGTAATTTTAAGTGCAGATGTTAAAGAGGAAAAAATTGCTGTTAATGGCTGGGAAACGGATAGTGAGTTAGATATTTTTGAGATGTTAGAAAATTATATTTCAAAAGGTTTAAAGCAAGTTGTTTGTACTGATATTTCTAAGGATGGAATGCTCAAAGGACCTTCAATTGCATTATATGAAAAAATTATGGATCTATTTCAAGATTTAAAATTAGTTGCAAGTGGAGGAGTAGCACATATAGAAGATGTAGAAATACTCAATGAAATGGAGTTAGATGGCGTAATTATCGGCAAAGCATTGTATGAAAATCGAATTTCTTTGAAACAATTAGAAGCCTATGTTGACTAAAAGAATTATCCCTTGTTTGGATATTAAGGACGGAAGAACAGTAAAAGGTGTCAATTTCGAAAACCTTATCGATAGCGGTGATCCAGTAGAATTGGCCTCTCGCTATGCACTTGAAGGTGCCGATGAATTAGTTTTTTTGGACATCACAGCGACAGAAAATAAGAGAAAAACACTTTTAGAACTGGTCGAAAAAGTGGCTTCGGTAATCAATATTCCATTTACTGTAGGAGGAGGAATTAGTGAAGTTGAGGATGTCAAAAATCTTTTGGATGCAGGGGCAGACAAAGTTTCTGTCAATTCTTCTGCTGTGAAAAATCCCAATTTAATTAATCAAATAGCAGAAAGATTTGGAAACCAATGTTTGGTTGTTGCTATCGATGCTAAAATCTTAAACAACCAATGGATGGTTCATTTGGTGGGAGGAAAAGTTCCTACGGAATATCAATTAGTTGATTGGGCAAAAGAAGCTGCGGATAGAGGAGCAGGAGAAATTTTATTTACCTCAATGGAAAATGATGGAACCAAAGCAGGTTTTGCAATAGATGCTTTGAATGCGGTTTGTGATGCCGTTTCTATTCCCGTTATCGCTTCTGGTGGTGCAGGAACTAGAGAACATTTTAGTGATGTATTTCTAAAAACCAATTGTGACGCTGCTTTAGCGGCTAGCGTTTTTCATTTTAAGCAAATTGCTATACCTGAACTAAAATCTTATTTAAAATCTCAAAACATAAACATTAGATTATGAGTGAATTTAAAACTTTTAAAATCAATTCGGAAGGATTGATTCCCGCAATTATTCAAGATCACACAACCCACAAAGTATTGATGTTGGGCTATATGAATGAAGAAGCGTATGAAAAAACTTTAGCAATACAAAAAGTTACTTTCTTTAGCAGAAGCAAACAGAGATTATGGACAAAAGGTGAAGAAAGCGGAAATATTTTAAATTTAATTTCTATAGAAAATGATTGCGACCAAGACACCTTGTTGATTAAAGTGACTCCTTCAGGCCCAACTTGTCATAAAGGAACAGATACTTGTTGGAATGAAGAAAATAAAAATGAAGATTTGGGTTTTTTAACGCAATTAGACCAAATTATCCAAGATAGAATTTCTTCTCAAGACCAATCGAAATCTTATGTGGCGCAATTAATGGCAAAAGGCATCAACAAAGTGGCTCAGAAAGTAGGAGAGGAGGCAGTCGAAGTTGTGATTGAAGCCAAAGACGACAACGAAGAATTATTTCTTAATGAATCTGCAGATTTGTTATTTCACCTAATGCTTTTGTTAAGAGCTAAAGGAAACAATCTTTCCGATGTAGTGAAGATTTTGAAAGAGAGGAATAAATAAACTATTTACTTAAGAAAATCTGCTTCGTTTTTTGTCCACTGTTTGAAACGACTCTTATGGAGTAGATTCCAGTTGCATTACCAGAAATATCAATCGTATGTAATGTAGATTTGATATTACTCAAAACTTCATTATGAATCATTTTACCCAATGAGTTAAATACTTGAACAGATACATTTTGATTTTTGATTAAATCAAAATCGATGTCAATTTGTTGATTTCTTTGAGTAATTGCAATCATGTCCTCAAATTCCAAACTAGAATTTGTTAATGAAATATCTTCGATCATATCGCAATTACTATTAGACATTACTAAAACAAAACGTGTTTCTTCTTCTTCAATATCATTAGGTTCAAATGTAAATGAGTTTATTTCTTTTAAGTCATATTGCAATCCAGTTATAGAATCAATCAAGTAAACACAAGAATAAGCACTGAAATTGTGAATATCATTAACAGTTATAGTGTAAGTTTCATTTTCAGTCACATATACATTCAAAGGAAAGATTAATGTGTTTTCATTATTGTTGAACTTGTTTAATCTTACGTTTTTGTTACTTACAACTGAAGATATATATGGAGCGCTTTCATTTCTACTTTTCAAATGAGTTATATCCATTATGTCTAATGCATTATCAGCACTTGCATCAAAACTAAATGTTGCATCACAACTATAAGAATTTACATCAGATGTAAGTACAATTGAAAATCCATTAGGAACACTTGCATTTTTGATATACATTGCAGGCGTTCTTACTTTTGAAGATTGCGGTATTGTCAAATTTCCGCTACCAAAAACCCAAACTCCTTGCCCTAAACCAATGATTCCGTTATTGATATCTCCTGGGCCTCCCAATCCATTTCCAGAAGAATTGTCTTGACCATTATACCATTGATAATTTCCAGTATTGGAATCATAAACATAAAAATAATTCCCCATAGTAAATGGTCTGTTGAATAAATTAAAATCAACATTTGAAGCAAATGGATTACCAATCAATGACCAACCTCCTGTGAAGTTTCTAGATATATCTCCCACATTAACGTTTCCTGTAACATCTACAACAGTTCCACTAAAAACATTTAAGTTATCTCCTAAAAACACATCATAACCTCTTCCACTTACTAAAGTATGATTGATTTCATCAACATCAAAATAATCATCATTTTCGATATATTTTACAGATCTAAAGCAACCATCTGGGCCATAAGCGCATCCATCAGGAAAACCTGGTCCGCTCATATAAAAATCATCGTCCCATTGAATTAATGGTATATTTGCTAATGGAGAAGATATATTTCTGTAATCGGCATTTCCACCTGGAATAAATCTTCTAACAGTAATAGCTCCAGTAATTGAACCTGCTGTTAATGGAGCAATGTTTCCATTTTCTGTATCAGAAGTCGAATTAACAATAAAAGTTCCATTAGTTGCATTAAAATCTCCTTGAGAAACATCAAGCAAACCGTTTAGTTCCATTGTAATATCATAAATAGATACTGCACCAGAGTTGTTATTTACAGTTACATCATTCAAAGATTGAGTTTGCGAAATACCTCTTATATACTGATCTCCTAATGTTCCATTGAAATTTAAAGTTCCATTATTTTCGTTTAGTCCACCAAGGATGGAAAAATTTTGAGAAATACTCAATTCATTTGATAATAAATTTAAACTTCCTAATTCATTTATATATAACGAACCAGTTATGAAATCACCATCAAGAGTTACGTTATGATTATCTCTTATATTTACAATATTTTCTGGTGAATTTGGAATGCAAGTACAATCCCAAGTGCTTGTATTTGACCAATCTCCATCAGCGATACTATTAATAACATTTCTCCCTAAGTTATTGATTGACTCAAGTGTAGCTAACGTATAATAGCCAAATGAAGTTTGAGCAGCATTTGTGGAAATAGAACCACTAAAAGAAGTTCCAGTAGTTCCTCCATTTCCAGAATTATTCCATTGTGCTCCATCCAATCTCGATACCATTAAGTTGGATAAATTCTCAACTCCACTACAAGTAGGAGCATCATATCCATCCCAACTTAAGAACACATTTACATTAGAAGCACCATTTGTTCGGTTAATTTCCCAATACTCACATTCAGAGATGTATTCTAAAGAAGGATCAAATAGAGTAGCATCGTGCACTAAATCAGGATTATCATTAAAATACTCTGCTGTGAAATGATGTGCAGTACTCGTTGGCGCTGAAATACCACAAGGACGATAAAATCCATTTTTTCCTGTTGGGAAAGTAAATACATCATTTCCAATTTTCCTTACAGGACCTTCAACATAAGCATTATTTGAAACATTAGAAACAATAGCGTTATCTCTCATAATAAGCAAGTTTGCCAAAGATGAAGTAATGTTCCCTTGTTGAAGATTTAATTCCGTAACGATTTCAGTAGGAGTATTGAGCGTAAGCGATCCTCCAGTTTTGTTAGTTGTAAGCCTTCTGAATCTGTGGTTTTGAGCACTACCAATATTATTTATCGTTTGATTTCCATTGCCTGTAAACTCAACATATCCATTTCCGCTTGCTAAATAAATGAAAGAAGTCGGTGCATTTAAATTAATATTAGCCAAATAGAATGAAGCAGTTCCAAAAGCAGGTCTATTAACTCCAGTATTCAATTGACTGTAGGTAACATCAGCGTTGAATGTATTTCCTTCGTTGTTACCGGTTCTCCAATATCCTGTGCCATTTGTTACAATTTCTACAACATCATTATATATATTTCCTCCAAAAGAAGATTCATTGGTAACACCATTTTTTTCAAGATAGGTAGCGCTATTAAAAATAGAAGTTCGTGAATACAATCTTGGAGCGATAAAATTAACAGAAGCTGTCCATTCAGAATCATACAAATACAATCTAGCATTAGCAGTTAAAGTTATATTTTGAGGAGTCGCAACATCTGTTTGAGTAAAGTTTTGAAATCTTAAATCTCCTGTAGCAAAACCAAGTCCTCCAATATTGATGACACCTCCAGCATTAAGTGTTGATGTTCCTCCGTTAACACCAAAAGTAACTCCATTTGGAGATGTACTTTCTACGATAATATTTTGGTTATATTGATTTCCTAATGCTCTACTACTCATAATCATTTGTCCATTAGAAAGGTTTGAAATACTTACATCTCCATTGAAAATATCAGGAGTAGCGACCCCAAAACTTAATCTAAAAATACCATCACTTGAATTTGTAATTTGAGTTATACCATTAAAAGTATTTCCACCGTTTGAATTATTATTAGCAATTCCATTTTTTTCAAGTGTTGTAGAACCATTAAAAGTATTTCCATTGATAATAATACCTGGCGAAACTCCATCAAAATTTCCTTCCCAAATATTATCATATAATAATAATCTGGCATCTCCAGTTAAAACAATGTTTTGAGCTGTAGCAGCATCATTTTGATTGACATTTCTAATGTCTAAATCTCCAATACTAAAACCAAGACCACCAACATTAAATGTACCACCTACGTTAAGTACAGATGTGCCTCCTTGTCTTCCAAAGTTAACAGTTCCTCCTATTGTGTTCTCAACAATTACATTTCCATTATATTGATTCCCAACAGCTCTATTACTTGCCCAAATAAATCCATCTCCTTGATTTGAAAATATTACATCCGAATTGAAAATATCAGGATTGGTAGCACCATTAGCAAGAATCATTCTTGCATCACTTGTATTTATAAAGGTTGCATTGTTATTGAAAACATTATCTCCAACTGAAGCATCATTGGTAGTACCATTTTTCTCGAAAGTTGTAACACCATTAAATGTATTTTCTCTAATAAGTATTCTTGGAGAAATGCCTGTTAAATTCGCTTCCCATTGTGTGTTTTGAAGATACAAAATGGCTGTTCCTGTCAATGTTATATTTTGTGCAGTAGCAGCATCAATTTGGTTTAATCCTCTTATGTCAAGTTCACCCAAATCGAAACCTAAACCTCCAATGTTGAAAGTGTTTCCAATATTCAAAGTTGAAGTTCCTCCTCCTTGTCCGATTTCAATTCCTAAGTTTGAAAGGTTTTCTACAAATACATTTCCATTGAATTCGTTTCCTGGAGCTCTTTGTGCAACTCTTAATCTTCCGTTGGCTCTGTTGGAGAATAATACATCAGCATTAAAAATATCAGGATTTGTAAGTCCATTTGCTAGTAAAAAATTGCTATTGCTAGAATTAATGATGGTTGTTGAAGCATTAAACGTATTGTCACCTACACAATTATCATTTCCTTCACCTAATTTTTCAATACTTGTAATGCCGTTAAAGGTATTTTCAGTAATGCTAATGTTAGGTGTTTGGATATTTAAATCACCATTGAAAACAGTTTCTTGTAAAAATAAACGAGCAGTACCATTAAGAACCAAATTTTGAGGTGTTGAACCTAATTGTGTAAAACGATTTAATCTCAATAAGCCATTTGTAAAATCCAAAGCATGTACACTTATAGTAAACCCATCAAGAAGTGATGCAGTAGCAGTGGTTCTTTCTCCAAATAAGATATTTCCACCTCCATTGTTTGCGACTTGAATGTTTCCATTAAAAAATGTATTTCCATCATAAGCGACCCTAATGTTTGAAGTGGAATTATTGATTAAAGTTAAATTTCCAGTATAGAAACTTCCATTTAATCTTTCAAACATAACGTAATTGCTTCCGTTATTAGTTATGGTAACATCATTTTGAAAAAAGATATTTCCATTAGTTCTGAAATAACCACTTCCGCTTAAAGTGAAATCCAAAGTTGAAGCAAATTGAGCATTTCCTGTTCCGCTGGAATTAGTTGTGCCTACTTGATGAAAAACACAGGGATTGTTATAGTTTCCTCCATTTAATAATATTCTTTCTGCATTAATATTTAAATTTACATTAAATGTTGTGTTTCCAAGGGTTATTGTATTCAAAGGTGCATTAAAAAATAAAGTTCCATCTGAAATTGTACCACCATTATAACTTGAGTTTAAAGCAACTAATTCTAAAGTAAAAGAACCTAAATTCAATGTCCCAGAATTGATTACCATTCCGTCTATGGTCCTATTGGCATCTAATTGACAAGGATTTATAGAAAAACCAATGGTTACATCATCTCCAGGGCCTGGAATTCCGTTGGGAGACCAATTTGTAGGAGTTGCCCAATCACTGTTTATGGTTCCCAACCACGAATAACTTATGGAAAAACAGTTATTGAAAGAGAGTATAAATGCAAGTAAAAATAACGGTATGTTTAATCTCATAATAAACTTTAGATAAGTAACTAATATTACAAAAATAGTAAAAAAAATTAATCTAACAACATCAACATAAAAGCATATTCCATTGCCACTTCTTTGAGGTATTCAAATCTTCCGCTTGCTCCACCGTGTCCAGCAGACATATTGGTATGCAACAAAAGTAAATTATCATCTGTTTTTAATTCTCTTAGTTTCGCTACCCATTTAGCTGGTTCCCAATATTGCACTTGAGAATCGTGTAATCCTGTGGTAACTAACATATTTGGATAGTTTTGCGCTTTCACTTGGTCATAAGGTGAATAAGATAGCATATAATCGTAATACTCTTTTTCGTTTGGATTTCCCCATTCGTCATATTCTCCAGTAGTGAGTGGAATCGAAGCATCAAGCATTGTAGTCATAACATCTACGAATGGAACAGCTGCAATTACACCTTTATACAATTCTGGATTCTCATTAACGATTACTCCCATCAACAAGCCACCTGCTGAACCGCCCATTGCAAATAGCTTTTCTGAATGGGTATATTTATTTTCAATCAAAAACTTCGAACAATCAATGAAATCATAAAAAGTATTCCACTTTTTGAGCAATTTTCCATCTTCATACCATTGCCTTCCCATTTCTTCGCCTCCTCTGATGTGAGTAATCGCAAAAATAAAACCTCTGTCCAACAAACTCAATCTTGAACTACTAAAATAAGGGTCAGAACTGCTTCCATAACTTCCGTATGCATATTGAAGTAGGGGAGCGGAACCATTTAGTAGAGTGTTTTTGTGATAAACAATAGAAATAGGAACCTGTACTCCATCTCGAGCTGTAGCAAATACTCTTTTAGAAATATAATCTTCCGATTTAAAGCTACCCTGAACTTCTTGTTGTTTTAGTATAGTTTGTTCTTGAGTATTCATATCAAACTCAAATGTTGTACCTGGTGTTGTGAGCGAACTGTACCAATATCTTAATTTGTTAGTTTCGAAATTTGGATTTCCAGAAACATAAGCCACGTAGGTTTCGTCATTAAATGGCAAATAATAATCTGCTTTGGTTTTAGGATTGATGATTCTGATTTGAGAAAGTCCATTGGTTCTTTCAGAAATCACTAAATGATTCTCAAAAATGGAGAAATTCTCAATCAAAGTTGCTGCTCTGTGAGGAATAAAAGGTTTCCAGTTTTTTACATCAGTTGTCGTTTCACTGCATTGCATCACCTGAAAATTAGTAGCATTGTCTTTATTGGTAAGAATATAAAACTGGTCTTTGTAATGAGAAATAGAATATTCTAAACCTTTGGTTCTTTTTTGAAATACTTTGAAAGTTCCATTAGGTTTGTTGCTTTCTAAAATTTGGTATTCGTCTGTTAATGTACTAGAAGAACCAATGATGATGTATTTATCGGATTTACTTTTATAAACATAGCAGTTGTATGTTTCATCTTTTTCGAAAAATATACTTTCGTCATCAGAGGTATTTTTCCCTAAAGTATGTTTTTTAATTTGATCCGAGCGCAAAGTTTCTGGGTCTTGTTGAGAGTAAAATAATGTTTGATTATCCTCAGCCCAAGCAAATCCTCCATCGGAGTTTGGAATAAAATCGGAGAGAATTGTTCCAGTGGTTAAGTCTTTAATTTGGATATTATAAAGCCTTCTTGATACAGTATCAGTAGCGAATGCCATCAATTTATTATCTGGGCTAATTTCAAAGCCAGAAATATCGAAATATTCAAAATCTTTACCCATTTCATTTCCATCTAAAATAATTTCTACATCGGAAAAATCGGATTTTGTTGCTCTTGTATAGATGGGATATTCGCCACCTTCTTCGTATTTGGTTTGGTAATAATATCCATTTTTGAAATAAGGAACACTTTGGTCATCTTCTTTGATTCTTGCTTTGAGTTCATCAAAAAGATCTTTTTGCAATTTTTTGGTAGGCTCATTTAATAAAACATTGGTATAATCATTTTCTGCATTGAGATAATCAATCGTTTTAGGATTTTCTCTATCGTTCAACCAGAAATAATTATCAACTCTAGTATGGTTGTGAATGGTCATTTCGTGAGGAATTTTTTCACAAGAAGGTGCGGTAATATTTTTCATAGAAACTATTGAATCATTGTTTTTGGATGAATTATTTTCTTGACTTTCTGAATTACAATTGATTAAAAACAGGGAGTTGTAAAAAGTAAGATATAACTTAACTTTGGAGGTATAATTTATTTTCATTTTTAGATATTAGTTTTTGCCAAAGATATTAATATTTTCAATCGCTGGCTTATAAATGAAAAAAGGCCACAATAAAATTGTGACCTCATTTGTTTATTTGAAAAGAAAAAGTTGTGCTATTAGAAATTGAATGAATATTTAAAATTCAATCCAACTCCAGGTTTGAATGTCGTGAAGATTTTATCTTCTGCTTGATGCGATTTGTAAATCAAAGTAACATCTTCATCCAAAATATTGGTTACACCTAGCGTTATTCTGTGCGCATCCTCTTTTCCAAAATTTCTATATCCATTGATGTTGAAACTTTTGAAAGGAACAGTGTAAATATCTGCAACTCTTCCAGAACCAATAATTGAAAGTTGTTCTCCTTGAACATTGAAAGCAGCCGTAATACTTGTTTTACCATCAGGTAATTCATATCCTAAACTAGCGTTGATAGAGTAGGGTGACTGACCTGCCATTGGTCTATATTCGATAGCATTTTCTCCAACTCTTAAGTTGTCAACTCTCAATTGATACTCTGTTAATTCTAATGAATTATCTACATATACTGAATTTAAATCTACCATTGACTTAACCAATGATACATTTGTGGTAAGAAAGAAACGACTCATAAAAGACTCTTCTTTATTAGAAAATGATTTTCTCAATTCAAATTCAGCTCCTAAAAGTGAAGAATTTCCAGAGTTTCTAGGTGTTAAACTATTAGGTGCAGCGGCAAATGAAACCATTTCGATATGTCCGTCAAATTGCTTATAAAACGCAGAGATAGAGAAAATCTCTTTTGGAGTCAAATAGATTTCGTATCTCAAATCGAAGTTATTTACATTGGTTTGTTGCAAATCTAAATTTCCAATAAAAGTTCTTTTGGTAATTGGATCATATATCTGAGCAATTGATTTTTCTTTAAAAGAAGGTCTAGCTACAGTTCTAGAAACAGCAAATCTAATATTTGTTTTTTCAGTTAAAGAAAACACACCATTCAATGCTGGAAGTAAATTAATTTCTGAAAGTGTTTTTTCATTGTTATATACAACATCACCAGAATTGTTCTGTCCAGTATAGAACATATCATTTTTTTCAACTCTTGCACCATAGATTAATTTTAAATTCTTTAATAATTGATGCTCAGCCATTAAGTATGCTCCAAAAGTCATTTGAGAACATTCATAATTATTTGCAGGTTGAAAGTTCCCAATTGTATAAGTACCATTTCTAAAGTTTTCATCACCTTCTTCGTGAGACCAAATATTATCATTTTGTAAATACCAATTTGGATCTGTTCTTACATCATTAAGATTATTTCTTCTATGTTTGAAAGAAAACAAAGTAAATTCTCTGTATTTAAGTAATCCAGATAATCCAGTTTTGAAAGTGAATTTTTCATTTACTTGTCTTTTCAAATCAACTTTAAAAGTTTCATTGTACTCATTCAAATTTCTCCAAAAACGATCTATCCCCGAACCATTTCCAGTACTCATAGTGGTATCACCATTTGTAATTGAAATTCTTGTTTCTCTAAAATCTGGATCATAAACATTAGAATAAGAAGTTGCATTTGCCCAAGAAATTTCATTTTTTCCTAATTTATGATTACCATTAATCATTAACGTGCTTAAAGTTCTTGATGTATAAGTCAAAACTTCTTCAGCTAAAACAGAAACATTCTGATTGAAATCTTCATTGTATCTTTTTGCAGCGGTTGATTCACCTGTTTGTGTATTCAATAAAGAAACAGAATATGAATTAGTTCCTTTTTTGTAAGATGCAGAAAGTAATCCTGTCCACATTACATTATTTTTACCAACGATACCTCTTCTAGATACATTTTCTAACAATTCATTCTTGCTATTATCAGTGTCTTTTAAATAGTCATTAGATTGAAAATCAGAGTAAAACACATTTTCATTAGAATAATTAAATACAGCAGAATACCCAACTGTACTACCGTTTTCTCTATTTTTCTGATTACCATGATAAAATGAAAAAGAACCATTTGGTAATGCTGTTTTGGAAGCAACTCCCAATTGAGGATTAAAACTACTTGTAACATCCTCCAAAACAGGGTCTAATAAAACCTCGTCAGGAATTTTAATTCTAGGATTAAATGGTAATTTTCTCGAACCATCATCATACCCTAAAGCATCAAATTTACCACCATTATACAATATAAAATCATTATTAAAGTGCATTCCAGGAGTAAAAGTAAGCCCCATAGAAATTTGAGACTGCTTTTCATTAGGATATTTTTTTGTTACAATATTTACTAAACCACCAGAAAAATCTCCATACAAATCAGGCGAAAATGACTTAGAAACACCTACATTTTCCAAAACATTTGTTGGAAATATATCTATTTGTATAGAATTTACATCGGGGTCAATTCCCGGTAAAACAAGTCCGTTTAGTGTAGTCATAGTGTATCTGTCACCAAGACCTCTAACATATACATATTTTCCTCCTTGAACTGTTACGCCTGTTACTCTTTTCATTGCATTAGAAAGATCGGCATCTCCAACTTTTTTGAATGCTTGAGCAGAAATACCATCTGTAACTGTTGCGGCATTTCTTCTTTCCAATAACATAGTTGCTTCAGTGTTTTTTACTGCTGTATGTACAATTTCTACAGCTTGTAAAACTTCTTCCGAAACCTTTAATACAACATCCAAAGGCGTAACTTCACCTGCTTTGATTGCAACTTCTTTTACTTCTGTAGTTAAATATGATACAAAAGAAATTTTTACTGTATAGACTCCTTCCGGAAGTGGCAATGAGAAGTTACCATCAAAATCTGTAATGGTTCCTTTTCCTGAAATTTCTGTCACCATAATTGTTGCTCCAATTAATGGTTGACCATCGTCAATTCCAATAACATTTCCTCTCAAAAATCCATTTTGAGCTAAAGTTGAAAAACTAAATAAAACTGAGATAAGAACTAAAAATATATTTTTCATTTTCATTTTTATTAAAAGCACAATAGCCTTGCATCCTTTTTAAAGGCTACAAGACTATTAAATGTGAATATTTAATTATAAATTATAATTGTCCTCTTTGAGCAGTAAGTGTCCATGAGAAATCTGATGTATTAACTGTTCCACCTGTTCCTGTAGTCCATTTTCCATCAGCAGCAGTTTGATCAGCAGCTGTTGGACAAGTTGAAGAAGTATAAACTTCTAAAGCACTTCCTGTTGTTACAGGAGATGTACAGTTGATGAATTGTAAATCATCACTTAATAATCTTGCTAATGCATCAGCTTCAGTAGCACAAGTTGTAGCATTGTATTTTGCTCTAATCTTGATTCCTTTGTTTGCACCAATTGATGAATAATCAAAAGTTACGTTTTCAATAGTTCCTTGAGCTTTATCTTTAAAGTCACCAGGAACTCCGTCAACACTTCCAACAGATTTAACTAAACCATTTCTTAAAGTAAATTTTCCAGTTGTGTAAGTAGTTCCTTCTGGACCATCAATTTCAAGACCTTTGTCTGTTCCAATTCCATCTCCATGCATAACGATGAAGTTTTCAATTGTTCCTGAATAGTTCATATCTAAATCAATCCCGTCATCTCCTTGGAAGTAAACTAATGCATTTGTAATGTTTACGGTTCCACCAAAACACTCGATACCATCATCTAATGTAGCATAAATTTCAACATTACTGATAGACGTTCCAGTTCCAACACCTCCTAGAGTAAGACCGTTTAATTCGTTGCCTTCTCCAATTGAAATACCACCATGTCTAATAGAAATGTAAGCAATTGTTCCAGAATTATCATTAGCAACATTTCCTCCAAAGAAAGCATAGTCCTCATCTACAGGAAGACCTTCAAGTCTAGTTTCAGTATCTCCAGATTGAGCACTTGTTGGAGCATATCCTAAAATAGCAACTCCTCCCCATTTCTCGTTATCTGTTCTCAACAAGTTTGTACCTGCTGTTTGTCCAATTTGAATATTATCTAAAATTGAAGTAAAGATAATTGGTTTTGCAGCAGTTCCAACAGCGTTTAATTTACCTCCTCTAGCAACAACTAAAGCAGATGCTAAAGTTTCTTGTCCTTCTGCACCTTTAATGATAGTACCAGCTTCGATAGTTAATATTGCACCATCCTGAACAACAACTTTACCGTTTAAAATCCAAATTTTGTCAGCTGTCCAAGTAGTATTTGTAGTAATAGCACCTGTTACTTGAACTGTGTTTTCTACAACTGGATCAGGCAAAGTACAAGAACCATCGTCTTTTTTTGCTTCTTCATCGTAGTTAGTAGCATTAGGGTCCGTACATCCTTTTTTCTTACAAGATGTAGCTGAAACTGTTAGTGCAACCAAGGCAGCTAATCCAATTTTTGAAATGTTAGTCATTTTCATTTTCATTTTTTTTTGTGATTAATTTTAATTTGATTTGTTCTTAATAAATTCACATTGCAAAATTGGACTTATAACATTAATTGGAAATTACGACACTTTTACGATAGTGTAAAACTTATGTTAAGAGAATGTTAAAAAGTGGTGTTAAATTGAGTTTTTAGTTTTAATTAAATTATTTAGTTCAATTTTAAAATTTTAAGTATAATACTTCAACAAATCAAATTTCTTTCAATTGTAAATTTAGATAGGTTCATTAATTTTAATTGTTTATTGTTGTTATATTATTGTTATGGAATTATTTAGGAATTGCATAGTCATTTTAATGTCAATAACTCATTTACTTATTTCAAATGCAACAGAACTAACTCTTTTAGTATTTGTTCCACTTTGCCATTCCTCCAAGATCATATCCTGAGCTGTTTGAGAATCAAAAACTTGTTTTAAATCTTTAATCATGCCAATAGGAACTTGTAAT
>JAGYKU010000089.1 GCA_018401455.1 Flavobacteriales bacterium | reverse complement strand
ATATAGAATAAACTAGTTGTTTTGGTGTTTTTGTTTTATTTTAAAATATAACGCAAGGGCATTCAGGTCCATGGTTAAAAATTAACTTTAGAAGAAAAAGCAACAATATTGATCCAAAAATTATCAAAGAGTTATATCCTGATTTTATTTTTTTACTAAAACCAACTATTAAAATGAAATAAACAAGTGTAGTTAACCATAAAGGAATAAGATAGATAACATCTCCAAGACCATGTCCAAAAGTTAAACAACATGAGAAACTGTTACCAAAAGATAATATGACTAAGATTAAAAAATTGAATTATATTTAAAATGAATAATTTATTTTCTTTTTTCATTTTCCTCTGAAATTCAAATTGTCAAATTTTCGTAAAGTCGTTTGTCGTTAAATCGGTTATCGTCAAATATAAAATCTCAAAATTAATATCACTCCAAACAAAATGGCAGCAATGAGAAGTATCATTATAAAATTCCCATTTACTTTCGTAAAATCTGGGCGAAAACGAAAACGATCACTTGGTTTGTTGTATTCTTCAAAACTCATAATGTAAAATTAGGCAATATTTTAAATATATTTGCAGGAATAAGTAATTTAAATATTTGCAGTGTGAATCCATATTTTATTATAGAGCCGAAAGTAAAAAAAGTACCTTTCATTTTGAGTGTTCCGCATTGTGGGACTTCATTTCCAGATGAATTAAAATCTCATTACAAAGAAGAAAGTGTTCAAAAACCTGACGATACAGATTGGTTTGTACACGAATTATACAACTTTGCTTCTGCGATGGGAATTACTATAATTCACGCAAAATATAGCCGTTGGGTCATTGATTTGAATAGAGATCCAGAAAGCAAACCGCTTTATGATGACGGTAGAATCATTACTTCTTTGACGCCTAATACCGATTTTTTTGGCAATAAAATATATAAAAGTTCGGATTTAGAACCTTCACAAGATGAGATAAACAGAAGGTTAGAAGTTTATTACTGGCCTTATTATCGCGCCATTGAAAATCTTTTGGAAGAACGTAAAAAAGAATTCGGCAAAGTGATTCTTTGGGATGCTCATTCTATTAGAAGACATGTTCCAACTATCAGAAAAGAACCATTTCCAGATATGATTTTAGGAACTAATGATGAAAAAAGCGCTGCTAATGAGATTATGAATATAGCACTTTCTGAACTTAGAAAAGGAACATTTCAAGTAAATTATAATGATCCTTTCAAAGGTGGACATATCACTCGTTATTTTGGAAAACCAGAATTCAATCAACATGCATTACAATTGGAAATGAACAAAATTCTTTACATGAATGATGCTGAATTAGAATTTGATGAAGAAAGAGCCAACAAAGTTAGATCTCTTTTGAGAAATACTTTTGCTAAGTTGGTTGAAATTATAAGTTATTGAAAAGGTTTTTTTTGTAAATCCACTTAGATTAAATCAATTTTAATAAATAAGTTATTCTTTTAGAGAACGTACTTTTTTTACGTTCCAAGTAGTTATTTTTGTGAAAATTAAATAATTGATATGGAAATAGTTTGGTTGTTAATAGGTATTATAATAGGGATTTTAGTAGGTTTTTTGTTGTCAAAATACTTCTCAAAAACTTCAGACGAAATGTCGCCTTTGGTTAAGAGTTTACTGGAAGAAAAGACTAAATTAATAGAAGATTTGCAGGTAAGTAATCAATCTTTGGATGTAGAAATTCGAAAATTGAGTATCGAAAAGGCTACAATTGAGAATGATAGAGACAATTTTAAACAAAGTTCATTGGAGTATAAAACACAACTTCAGGAAGTAAGAGAAAATCTTTCCATCGAAAAACAAAACGCTGCAAAATTACTGGAAAAACAATCCAATTTGGAGATGATGCTTGCAACACAGAAAAAGGAATTGCTCGAAATTCAGAAAGAGTTTACCAAAGAGTTTGAAAACATAGCCAACAAAGTATTGGATGCCAAAACGGAGAAATTCAATGAGCAAAGCAGGGTGAAATTAGGTGAAATATTAGTTCCTTTTCAAGAGCGAATCAATCATTTCAAAGCTGAAATCGAAAAGTCCACAGAAAAAAGTAGTAAAGAGCGCATCGAACTTAAAGAACACATCAAGCATCTTTCTTTTTTGAATGAATCGATGCAAAAGGAAACACAAAACCTCACTTTGGCGCTCAAGCAAGATAGCAAAGCGCAAGGCAATTGGGGAGAAGTGATTTTGGAACGTGTTTTAGAAAGTTCTGGATTGACTAAAAACAGAGAGTATTTTACACAAGAAACTTTTACACATAATGATAGCGCAACAATGCTTCGCCCAGATGTAATTGTGAAATTACCAGATAATAAAAATGTAATCATTGATGCTAAAGTTTCACTAACGGCATACAATCAGTTAATCAATGCCGCAAATGAAAATGAAAGAGGGATTGCTTTAAAAGCACATTTGATTTCTATTAGAAATCATATCAATAATTTGGCTGGAAAAAATTATCAATTCGCAGAAGGTTTAGATACTCCGGATTTCGTTTTGTTGTTTATGCCTATTGAATCTTCATTTAGTGTGGCAACTCAAGCAGATAATGAATTGTTTAATTTTGCATGGTCTAAGAAAATTGTAGTAGTGAGTCCATCGACTTTGTTGGCAACTTTGAGAACGATAGCATCTATTTGGAAGCATGAATACCAAAATAAAAATGCGCTTGAAATCGCAGATAGAGCAGGTAAGATGTATGATAAGTTTGTAGGTTTTGTAGAGGATATCGAAAATATTGGAATACATATCGGAAGAACAGATAAAGCTTATCAAGATGCTATGGGTAAACTTACTTTAGGCAGAGGGAATCTTATTGGAATGGCTCAGAAAGTAATAGATTTAGGAGTGAAAAAGAAGAAGAACTTACCGCCACATTTGATCAATGATAAGAATGAAGAAGAGTAATTTTTTAATGTAACAATTTTTAAGTTGATTGGTTAAATAGTTCTTCGTTGTTTGGTCTTCATCTAAGAGTCGATGTGACAATCACTTTTCAAATTAACCAATTATTTCATTATCTCATTTTTCCTATTTCACATTATTTCATTATCTAATTTCAACTTTCTTATTTCCTATTTATTATCATACTTACCTTTAGACTTCTCATTCAAACTCTTCAATTTCTTAACCGCAAAGGGCGCCAAGGATTACGCCATGTTCACAAAGTTTTCAATTATAGTAATTTTCCAAATACGTTTTCCAAAATAAGTCTTAAAGTCTTGACTCTTTAAGTCAAATATCAACCATTCCCATCTTTACTCGTTCTAATTTTCAAATTTAGTAATTAGACATCTCCACAAGCAAAGACGCTTTGGTGTTCATCTATGAGTCGATGTGACAAGAACATTATCAAATTATCGTATGTCGTAACATCGTATGTCGTAATATCGTATGTCGTAACATCGTATGTCGTAAAATCGTATGTCGTTAAATCGTATGTCGTAATATCGTATGTCGTTAAATCGTAAAGCAGTAAAGTCGATAATCTCACAATTTCCTTATCTTTGTATCTTATGAAAGATTTTGAACGTATGTTTGTATTCAAATCAAAATCTGACATTAGTATTTGAATAAATAATGAAGACGAAAACACTAAAAAAAAATAAAGTCAATGTTGTGACGCTTGGCTGTGCTAAGAACATTTACGATTCTGAAGTAATGATGGCGCAGTTGAAAGCCAACAAATTTGAGGTTGAACACGAAGCAAAACAAGATGATTCCGAAATTGTAATCATTAATACATGTGGATTTATAGACAACGCCAAAGAAGAATCTGTGAATACCATTTTGAGATACGCACAAGCCAAAAAAGATGGACAAGTTTCCAAAGTTTATGTTACCGGATGTTTGAGTGAGCGCTACAAAGATGATTTGGAAGTGGAAATTCCTGACGTAGATGCTTATTTTGGAACAAGAGATTTGCCAAAATTATTGAAAACACTCAATGCGGATTACAAGCACGAATTGGTTGGCGAAAGATTACTAACCACACCAGGACATTATGCTTATTTCAAAATTGCAGAAGGATGTGATAGGCCTTGTTCGTTTTGCGCCATTCCTTTGATGCGAGGAAAACACGTTTCTACACCAATAGATCAATTAGTAAAAAATGCTCAATCTCTTGCTAAACAAGGTGTGAAAGAATTGATTTTGATAGCTCAAGATTTGACTTATTATGGTTTGGATATTTACAAAAAAAGAAATTTAGCAGAACTCATCTCCGAACTTTCAAAAGTGGAGGGTATTGAGTGGATTAGACTGCATTATGCTTATCCATCTGGTTTTCCTATGGACGTACTTAATGAGATTCGTGACAATAAAAAAGTTTGTTTATATCTTGATATGCCTTTGCAACACGGTTCAAGTAGAATTCTAAAAGCAATGAGAAGAGGAATAGACAGAGAAAAAACAACAGCTTTGGTCAATGAAATTAGAAAACTAGTTCCTGAAATAGCGATTAGAACAACCTTAATCGTAGGATATCCAAGCGAAACAGAAGCGGATTTTAAAGAAATGTATGATTGGGTAGCAGAAATGAGGTTTGACAGACTCGGTGTCTTTACTTATTCTCACGAAGAAAATACGCATGCTTATCTCCAAGAGGATGATGTTCCAGAAGTTACAAAGCACGAAAGAGCGGAAGAAATTATGGAATTGCAGTCTGGAATTTCTTATGAATTGAACCAGCAAAGAATCGGAAAAACATATAAAGTACTTTTTGATAGGGTAGAAGGGGATTATTTTATTGGCAGAACAGAATACGATTCACCAGATGTGGACAACGAAGTTTTGGTCAAAAAAGATGCTGACACCTTTATTACTATAGGGAGGTTTGCTAATGTAGTTATTACCTCAGCAGATCACTATGATTTGTATGGAAATGTAGTGGATTGATTTTTGTTGCCAATGAGATTTTTTAATAATAAAATAAGTTGATGTTAAGTTATAAACCAACATTAAGAATTAGAATTTATATCTCAATGCTAACATTGATAATCATTTCGTTGATAATCATTGGAGCAACTACCATCATTTATTTTGACAATCAAAACGAAGCGTATCATCAAGAAAGATTGTATAGGAAAGAAAAAACAGTGGTTATGTCATTGAGTTATTTTTTCAAAGACACCGAAAATGAAAATGAGATGAACGGGGTGAGTAAAGTCTTTGAAGCTGAAATTATCAAACTGGCAGAAATAAATAATGTAGAGGTCAATATTTTTAGTATGGCTGGAGAAATTTTGATTAGTAGTAATTATGACTACTCCGATCCAGATTATTACAAAACCAGAATTGCTGATCCAATACTCGAAAAATTGTGGTCCTCTCACAAAAGACAAGTTCAAGAAATAGATGATGAACACATTTCTACATTTTCTTTAATTTATGGTAAAGACGGTAATACGCCAATCGCTATTGTGAACATCCCTTATAATATATCATTGGTAGATCATGATTCTGGAATAGCCCCTTTTCTTACTGCTTTGATAGAAATATACATTTTACTGCTCATTGGTGCAGGTTTGATAGCTTTTTTTCTTTCTAATTATATTACCAAAGGTTTGAGAACAATTTCTGATAAGATGAAAGGTGTGAGCATTAGCAAAAAAAATGAACCTCTTAAGTGGAAAGGAAACGATGAGATTGGAGTGTTGATTTCCGAATACAACAGAATGATAGCACAATTGGAAGAAAGCGCTAATAAATTAGCCAAAAGTGAAAGAGAAAGTGCTTGGCGAGAAATGGCAAAACAAGTTGCTCATGAAATTAAAAATCCACTGACTCCCATGAAATTGTCTGTGCAACACTTGCAGAGAGCGCTTCAACCAAATGATCCAGATTTTGAAGATAAAATGCAAAGATTTGCTGATAAACTTATCACTCAGATTGATGCTTTGACCAACATTGCGAATGAATTTTCCAATTTTGCTAAAATGCCTAAAAGCAAAATGGAACATTTGCTTATTGATACAGTTTTAGGGAAAACTATTGATTTGTTTGATGAACATGAAAACATTAAAATTGAATACATCAACAAAAATGAATCAGAAACTAAAATCAATGGTGATGCAGAACAGTTGACTAGGGTTTTTAACAATATCATCAAAAATGCAATTCAATCAATTCCTTCAGAAAGGGAGGGGATTATTATTGTGGAATTGTCTCAAATTGGAAATATTTGCAAAATTACTATTTCCGACAATGGGGAAGGAATTGCTGAAGATATTTTAGACAAGATTTTTGTTCCAAATTTCACTACAAAATCCAGTGGCTCGGGATTAGGACTTGCTATGGTGAAGCAAATTGTAAATGCTCACGGTGGTGAAATTTCATTTGAAACAGAAATAAATAAAGGTACATCATTTAAAATTGAAATTCCAATATTTAAAGAATGATTTTACTCAAATTCTCACACCTACTTGTAAGTCGAAGCTAATGCGAAGACTTGCTTGTCAGTCGAAGCCAATGCGAAGACTTGCTTGTCAGTCGAAGCCAATGCGAAGATTAATAATACACATCACTCCTGAGGCGGATGGTATTTTCTGGCGTTCGCTATATGCGAACACCGATAATACAAATCACTCCTGAGGCGAATGGTATTTTCTGGCGTTCGCTATACGCGAACACCGATAATACACACATCCCTTCGGCTTCACTTTCGTTTCGCTCAGGGTAAACTGACTCGTTTGTATTATATTCTAACGCCTATAATACACATCACTCCTGAGGCGGATGGTATTTTCTGGCGTTCGCTATATGCGAACACCGATAA
>JAGYKU010000088.1 GCA_018401455.1 Flavobacteriales bacterium | reverse complement strand
TCTTCTGTTATTTAGGATCTTTGAGTTGCATGTCATTGGCGCTTTTTGATAAAAACCACCTT
Source organism: Flavobacteriales bacterium (assembly GCA_018401455.1). Lineage (GTDB taxonomy): Bacteria > Bacteroidota > Bacteroidia > Flavobacteriales_D > Parvicellaceae > Parvicella. Next base: position 6,958 of record JAGYKU010000088.1, on the reverse strand, counting down.
GAATTGAGTATGATTTCGTTTATACTTGCAGGCATTGGATTTTGGAGTAGTTTAGTCTTTTATAATGCATATTTACCTGAAATTGCAGAAGAAAAAGACCATGATAGACTTTCTGCTAAAGGTTTTTCTTTAGGGTATATTGGAAGTGCATTGTTGTTAGTAATTTGTTTGGCAATGGTATTGTTGTCTCCTCCAGAATACAGTGGATTGATGTCAAGATTAAGTTTTGTGCTGACAGGAATATGGTGGTTTGGTTTCAGTCATGTTACTTTTTCGAGATTGCCCAAAGGAACATCTAGAGTATCTTTTGGTGACGGAGCAGTTAAGAAAGGTTTTCAAGAAATCAACAAAGTATTTATTCAAGTAAGAAAAACAGTAAGATTAAAAAGGTTTTTAGCTTCATTTTTTGTGTATAGTATGGCTGTACAAACCATAATGTTGATGGCTGTATATTTTGGAACAAAAGAAGTAAATTGGGGAGAAGGAGAAGAAGGAGAAGCAATGGCTACAACGGGATTAATCATAAGTGTGCTTTTGATACAGATTATTGCCATTCCGGGAGCAATTGGTTTGTCGAGAATTTCTGACAAGAAAGGAAATTTATTTGCTTTGAAACTGGTAATATTTATGTGGGTTGTATTGTGTTTGAGTGCTTTTTTTGTAACAGAACCGATTCATTTTTATAGTATAGCTGGATTTGTAGGTTTGGTTATGGGTGGCACCCAATCTTTATCAAGAAGTACCTATTCCAAATATATTCCTGAGGGGACAAAAGATACTTCTTCGTACTTTTCATTTTATGATATTTCCGAAAAATTAGGAATTGTGATTGGAATGTTTTCTTATGGTTTTATTGAGCAACTCACAGGAAGTATGCGAAATTCAATTGTTGCTTTAGTCATTTTCTTTGCGCTAGGATTGATTTTATTATACAGAGTTCCTAAAGAAGAAGTTAAATTGGAGGAAGAGGATTTGGTCTAAATCGTATCAGAAGTTTGAAGTTCTAAATCTGGTACAGGAGCGTCTGTTATTGTGTTAAAAACCATACAAGCGGTCAAATCTCCCATTACATTCACGGCAGACCTGAACATTCCTAAAATTCTTTCCATACCTACAATGACCATAATTCCTTCTGCTGGCAAACCTGCATTTTGAAGCACAGAAGCCAACACAATAATCCCCGCTCCAGGTACAGCAGGAGTTCCAATAGAAGCCAAAATAATAGTGACTAATGATAACATTAATAAAGGAAATCCCATTTCTAAGCCATATACTTGAGTTACAAAAATAAACGAAACACATTGATACAATGCCGTTCCGTCCATATTTATGGTGGTTCCTAATGGAATGATAATGTCACTTACATTTTTTCTGACTTTCAATTTTTCTTTAGCAACTTTCAATGATAAAGGCATTACTGCCGCTGAACTTGTAGTAGAAAACGCCAACAAAACAGCATCTTTAATATTGGCTAAAAAAGTAAATGGGTTTGTTCTTGTTACAAAAGCAACTATACAAAGATAAAAAATAACTAAAGCCAATAATCCAATTAAAACCGTAGCCACATATACTCCTAATCCTTTCAAACTATCACCTCCAATGGTGATGATAAGACTTGCCATGATTCCGAATACAGCATAAGGAACAATTTTCATGGCAAAATTCACAATATTCATAGAAATTTTTTGCATGGCTTCCATCAATCTTACTACAGATGTAGATGTCCCTTTATCTAATTGAATAATAGCAATTCCTATAATGATACTAAAAATTACAATACTCAACATATCGCCTGTAAGCATCGATTCAAGTGGGTTTTCGGGAATGAGTGTTAAAAATAAATCGGGGATATTTTGAAAACTAAAACTTGTTGTATTCATCATTACATTGTCCACAGCAATTTCACCTTGAAATCCTCCTTTGGGCATATAACTTCCTGGAGCAATTAAATAAGTAAGAAAACTTCCAATAATTACCGCTACTGTTGTAGTCATGACAAAATACAAAACTGATTTTAAACCAACAGTTTTAAGTTGTTCGCTTGTACTTCCTGCGATTCCAGTAATAATAGAACTTATGATAAGTGCAATCATGATCATCTGTACCAATTTGATAAAGAGTTTCCCAGGAAAGGAAAGCCAATTGGCAGTTGCTAAAAGATTTTCAGAAGAGATATGCTCTTTGAATAAATTGATGATAATCCCTATAATGAGTCCCAAAATCATAGAGACAATGACCTTTAGCCATAGTTTTTTCTCAACTAATTTTAATATTGCTCCTGCGTATGATTTCATTTCATTATTTATTTTGTTATGATATTAATGAAAAGGCATTTAATACTAAGTACAAAAATATTGGACATTATACTTAATAACTAATACAATAGATTATTTTCCAAAAACCTTTTCTCCATTAATATAAGTGCTTTTTATAAATGTATTGAGTATTTGTTCTTCAGGAACGCTCATTAAATCTTGTGTAAGGATGATAAAATCTGCATCTTTTCCAACTTCTAAAGAACCTTTATATTTTTCTTCAAAATTGGCAACTGCCGCCCAGATAGTCATTCCTTGTATGGCTTCCCATCTTGTTAGCGCATTTTCTTTTTGAAAGCCATTGATAGGTTCGTTATTTTTATTTTTTCTAGCAACTGCAGCATAAAATGTCTCTATTGGATTGATGTTTTCAATAGGAAAATCTGTTCCTAAAGCAATCATTCTATTTTGTAGCATCAATTTTTTGTAGGCATAACTATTTTGAATTCTATTTTTTCCCAATCTATTTATCGCCCAAACCATATCTGAAGTAGCGTGCGTAGGCTGTACAGAAGGAATAATGGTGAAATCTCCAAATAAACTAAAGTCATCTATGTGTATGACTTGTGCATGTTCAATTCTCCATCTTTTGTCGTTGTAACCTTGCAAAACTTCACCATAAATATTTAAAATGGTTCTCGCTGCACTGTCTCCAATACAATGGGTGCAAACTTGAAAATCTGTTTGGTGTAATTTGGTGATTTTTTCTTTGAAATACATTGGGTCTTTCAGCAAAAAACCGAAATTTTCAGCGGTGTCAATGTCGCTATAAGGTCTAAGTAGACAAGCACTTCTACTTCCAAGTGAACCATCTCCATAAAATTTAAAACCTCTAATATTAAGTCTTTCTGATGTGATTGGTTTTCCAATTGAATCTATAAAATAAGCAAAATTCTCTTCATTATCGGAAAGCATCACATAGACTTTCATTTTAAGGAATCCTTCTTTTTCCAATTTTTGAAGAACAAATACATCAGATTTGTTAAGTCCAGCATCTGTAACTGTGGTAAGCCCAACTTCAAAACAATCTTTTTGAGCAGTAAGTATTGCTTCACTTTTTTGTTGTTCACTAGGTTCAGGAATTAATGACAATACCTTATCTACAGCATTGTCCATCAAAATACCTGTGATTTTACCTTCTAAAATTTCAATATGTCCTCCTGAAATGTATGTTTTTTCATCAATTCCTGCCATTTCTAATGCTTTAGCATTTGCCAATGCTCCATGCCCGTCAATTCTTCTAAGAATAACAGGTATGTTTGGAAATGCTTCATTGAGTAATTGGTTGTTGGGAAAGTTTTTGTCTTCCCATTTTGTATTGTCCCATCCTCTTCCTTGAATCCAAGAACTAGCATTTGTTTTTTGGTAAGTTCGACACCTTTCCACCATTTCTTCCATGGATAAAACACCATTTAAATCTACCTGTTGTTTGCTCAATCCGTAACCTAAAAAATGGCAATGTGCATCAATAAAACCAGGGAGTATGGTTGCTAGTTTTGCATCAACTTTATTATCGCAAGAATATTTATTGAGGATTTGATTTTCTTTACCTAGTTCAATTATTTTTCCATCTTTAATTGCCATTGCTTCATAGACAGTACTGTCTTCATCTACTGAAATGATATTGGCATTATGCACAATTAAATCTGCCTTTTCTGTTCTATAACATGAAGTAATCAGAAGAATAAAAAATAGATATAAAGTGTATTTCATTTTTAGATGGTTTTTTGTGTTCCCCAGTTTTTAAAAGGATGACTTTGTAAGTTTGAATTACTATATCTGTAATCATCAGAAACTTCTTTTGCAATCCATGCAGGAATTTCGAAATTTTCGTTATCCGATTTGAGTTCAATTTCTGCGACAATAAGACCTTCATTATCACCAGAGAAAACATCTACTTCCCAATTATGATTACCATTAGGAATGATATATCTAACTTTTTCAATAACAATTTCTCCAAATAAATCAATCATTTCAATGGCATCTTGAATTGGTATTTCATATTCAAATTCAGGTTTTGAGATACCAACTTGTTTTCCTTTGAGAGTAATAAAACCTTTTGTTCCAAGAGTTCTAATTCTTACTGTTTTTTCAGGGTCTTTATGAATGTAAGTTTGTTTACATACAAGACCGTTTGGTTTGCTTAATGTATTCCACAAGTCATGGTGTACCAAAAATTTTCTTTCAATTTCTAAAATCATTTTCTAGTATTCATGTTTTCCTGTTTCCCAACCTTGTTCTTTAAGTAGTTCGTTACCTGAAACTATAGCGCCTTGCTCTATTTGAGTGCCCATGCTATCATTCCATCTGTTGAGATATCCAAACAGAGCAATCACGCCCATAATTTCTACAATTTCACCTTCGTTCCAGTGTTTTCTTGCATTTTCGGAAATTTCATCCGTTACAGCATTTGGAATAACTGAGGCTGCAAGCGCTAAATCTAATGCGGCTTTTTCGGCTTCACTAAAAGCAGCGTGTGTTTTGTAATTCCAAATATTATCCAACTGTTCTTTTTCTGCGCCATATCTTTCTGCTGCTCTAATAGTATGTGCTTGACAGTATCTGCAACCTGCTGCATTACTAGAAATATAGCCAACTAATCTTTTTAAAGCGCTGGTTACTTTTCCGTTATTTTGCATTACTGCTTTATTCATTTCTATAAAAGCATAAGCAATTCTTGGTCTATGATGCATTGTTTTTACACTATTTGGACAAAATCCTAATGTTTCTTCATAAAACTGAATCAATTTTTGTAAATCTTGATCCTCATGATCTTCTTTTGGTTTTACTAACGGTTGTTTCATTTAAATATTTGTTTAAAAATTAACTAAATTTTAGAATCCAAGATAAATATTCGTTCCAAAAAATAACAATAATCACTATTGGGATTACAATTGAAATAATCTTGACGGGCCAACTTACTTTAGAAATCAAAATTGCTAAAATTCCAGCCAAAAACAAAAAAGGAGAAATAAAATCTCCTAAAATGGGTAATATGACCGGAAGTAAAATAGCAACAATCATAGATATAATTCCAACTGTATAATTGTTATAAAGTTTTTGGGTTAATGTGCTTTCTTTAGTTAGGCTCAATATTTGTATTTTTTTTTGAGATGTTTGATTTATGCAATGTTTGTGTATATTTGCGAATCAAAATTAAAGGAATAAATTCAATAATTAATACAAAAGATGGGTTTTATTCAACCAACAAAGAAATTAAATTTTACAACAAACTTAAATTCAATAAAATGAAAAAATCAATAACAATCATTCTTGCTATATCTCTAATGTTTTCATTAGTAAATTGTAAAGCTAAGAAGAATTCAAAATCTGATAAAAAAACATCTAATGAATCTTCTTCATTAGTAATTGTAAACCCAGAATTCATTGAGCCCAAAGAAAATGATGCTTTTGAAATCACCAATGCCGAAATAAAGGGTAATGATTTGATTTTAAATGTGACTTACAGTGGTGGTTGCCAGGAGCATGAGTTCAAAGCATATTCAAACAATGTGTATATGAAAAGTATGCCTCCAATTTTAGGCGTATTCATAGCGCACAATGCCAATAATGATAATTGCAGAGAAGTTGTTGAAAAAACTTTAAGATTCGATTTAACATCAGTTAAATATCCTGGTAAAGATTCAGATTACACTTTAATGATCAGAATTAATAATTGGAAGGGAGATTTGGAATACAAATATTAGTTTAATAGTAAAATAAGTTACGCTTCCACAGGAGCAAACTTATATTTGTCCATAAAGTTATTCCAATCCCAAATATAATTTTGCATAATTCCATCCATTCTTTTTAAGAAAATTGGGTTTGGAGCATCCAATTGAGCAAAATATTCATCTTGATACTTACCTAGTTTGTATGAATAAAAAACGGCTTTAGACATTCCGTACAAAATATTTTTTGAAGGATGATTTACACGATACATCAAATCTGTAAATGATTTAAGAATTGTTTTCATTTCATCAAATTGAAGTCCGAAAACATTGGCAAGTTTTTGAGTGATTTTACCTCTCAAAATCATTTCTTCTGTATTACTAAAATAATTAGTAAAATATGAAAGATTTCCAACAACCAAAATCATAAGAAATTTATCGCTGTCAGATTTATCAATGATAGGCTTTGTCTTAAACTCAGGGTCGTTGCAGATAGATTCGATTACATCTTGAAAACTGTCATCTACTGCACGTATCATAGAATTAACAAAAATATTTGCTAATTTCTCCTCTGTTATTTTCTTTTTTCCAAATAGTGTTGCAATCATAATATATAAATGTAGAATTACTCGTTTACAAAAATAGTGGATGCAAGGTCGCTTAATCACTTGTTGATTTATCGTTTTCCACAAAGTTATTAACCGATTGTTTCAGGAGAATAAACACCTATTGTTGAATAACTATATTAACATTTGGCTTAGATGTTGGAGATGGACTATTATTTTTGACAAGTATTTAAAAAATAATATTTTACATCATGAAGTTAATATTGATAACTATTTGTTTTACAATTGCAATAACCACATTTTCGCAAGAAAATAGAAGACATTTCTATTTAGAAGATTTCTATAATTACAGTCCATTGTTAGAAAGAAAAGTGGATGAGATTTTCAATAAGATGAACGATACTTT
>JAGYKU010000087.1 GCA_018401455.1 Flavobacteriales bacterium | reverse complement strand
CACCATTATCAGTTATATTTCGTCTGTTAAAGTTACCTGATGCTCCAAAAGATAAATTCACGTTTGGTCCAGCATTTACATCAATTTTACCCGCAAGAGAAGCTGCAGTTGAAGCTACATTTTGTCTAAATCTTACTTTTTCAAAATCATTTTCTTTAAGGAAGTCGGTATTATAATATGTACCAACTCCATTTGCTGCTCTTCTAAGAGGTCCTAATTGTTCTGGATCAACCAATGCATCTCTAACTTCTGGTTTTAGTCTGTATTGGTCAATTGCAAAAGGTCTAGGGTCTAACTGAGATGTAAAGTTACCAGAAATAAAGAATCCTAATATTGGTTCTGTTTTCTTTCCTGTACTATCCTTTTTCATCAATAGTGGCCCAGACAAAATTCCCTCAATAAGATTGTACCCAAATCTATCCAATCCTACAGATTGATTATCTCCTGTTTTAAATCCAGAAGAAACCGCTTCAATACCACCAAAATAAAAACTAGAAGCACCTCTTGTAGTAATAGATATAATCCCCCCTGTTGCATCACCATAATTTGCAGGAAGTCCACCAGTCATTACCGAAACCTCTTCAATCGCTGCTTTTGGAAGTGCCGTAGAACCTCTAACTTTAATTCCATCTATAAAGTAAAAAGTTGCATCACTTCTAGAACCTCTAATAGAACTAATATTTCCATTTCCATCTTGACCTACACCACCTACAGTAGCAGCAATACTAGCAGCAGAACGACCAGGCATTTTAGCAATATCCTCTCTAGTAACTGTTCCTCCTGATGCACCACCATCCTTATCGATAAGTGGTACTTTATAGGTTACTACCTGAACTTCTTCCATCATATTATCATCAGATAATTTAATGTCATCCAAAGGAACGATCTGATTACTCTTAACAACTAAACCTTGAAGTTTGTATGTTTGATAACCTACGAAAGTAACTTGTAAATCATAGGTACCTCCATCTAAACTTGATATCTTAAATTCTCCATCAAAATTGGTAGAAACACCAGTTTTAAGATTCCCACCTTGATACAAAGCAACGTTTGCAAATGGAATTGGCTCTCCTTTAGGATCAAGTACTTTTCCTTTTATAGAACCGTTTTGAGCGAATGTAGCAACAAATGCACACACTAGAAACAATGAAAATGTAAATCTTTTTAACATAGTTTAATATTTAATTAACAAGGGTTTACGCTTATTAAAAACCCAAAATTTTAACTGTCTTCTTTTTCAACAAGCACACAAAGTAAATGATTATGATTTAAAATTTAACATTTTTTTTAAAAAAAATTTAATTAAATTTTCAAACCCTTTCATTTTCAATTGGTTTTGTAAAACTAAAAATTTATAATTTATTAACAAACACATAATGAGGGAACGGTATGTTTTAGTGTAGTAATGTTTCAGTTGTTCATATTTTTCAATTCTTTTAATTTAATGAGTATTCGCTTTTACACCACAATTGTATTTGAATTGTATTTTTATAATCTTTATAAACTAATCTAATTCTGCCACTAACAGTCTCGACACAACATTCAATTTTGTTGTTGATTTTGTAAGAATCATTAGAAATTTACAAAAGTTATTCTACCTAACCGTAATTATTCATATTGTAGGTTAAAAAGTAGTGAATATTTTATTGGTGAAGCCTAAACGAACTTGTTTAAAATTTTATAGAATTATATTTCTTCTAAAAAAATATCTTTAATCGGTCAGAAGGAATCACCTTGTAATTTATTTCGTTCTATAGGAAGAAATCAGCCCCCTTACTCTTCTCTAAAGAAACATATAATTGTAGAAAGCAATATAATAGAAAGCAATATTTTCATATTTAATTTGAACGAATCCGTGCTCATCGTGTACGGGCTTTTCGTTATTAAAAAATACTATTATGAAAAATCTAATTATTGTTATCGCATCCGTATTTGTTGTAAGTTGTTCAAGCAACTCTTCAAATGAATTTTCATCTTCAGAAGGTGAAAGTTACAACGCAGCTTCTAAAACAGAAGCCTCTGCACCTATGTATTACGAAGATGAAACTTATACAGAAGAGTATGAAAAATCTATAGATGATATGTCTTCAGTAAATCAAAATCACTCTAATGCAACTGAGAAAATTCCATTCCAGCAGAAACTCATCAAAAAAGGAAACATCGGATTCAAAACTAATGACGTTCACACAACAAGAGGAAAAGTAAATCAACTCATCAAACATCACAATGCTTATGTTGCCAATGAAACTGAAGATTATTACAGCAGTAGAATTAACCAATATATTACCATAAAAATTCCCAATGCCAATTTTGAAAAGTTTGTAGATGAATTATGCGATGGAGTTGATAAATTTGACACTAAGAGTATAAAAGTAATTGACGTAACGGATGAGTTTGTAGATACCGAAACACGTATTGAAAATAAAAAAGCGCTAGAACAAAAGTATATTACACTTTTAGAAAAAGCTAAAACCATCAAAGAAATCTTAGAGATAGAAAATGAAATTAACTACTTGAGATTGGACATCGAGAGCGCAGAAGCACATCTCAAATCACTTTCTAGTCAGGTAGCATTTTCTACTTTAGAATTGTACATCTATGAAGAAACAAGTGAAGTAACACATAAAGAAGAACCCGAAAATAGATTTGTAAAAGGATTCAAAGGTGGGTGGAATGCAGTTGTTAATTTCTTTGTTGCGCTTACGTATGCTTGGCCAATGATTATTATCATTTTAATTAGCATTATTGTTATTAAAACCTTACTAAAAAGAAGACAAAACAAAGCAAAGCAAGATTAGGCTTTAAACCATTATAAACTCTTAAATATTATATCATGAAAAAGTTAATTTTTTCAGCATTCACGATGATGCTGATAGGCAATTCTTTTGCCGAAACTGAAAAAGTAGTCCCTTCCAATATTGATGCAGTAACTGTGTTTTTGCAAGGTGCTCAAATCCATCAATCTGCTAAAGTTAGTGTCCCAAAAGGTGTCTCTAAAATTATTTTTGAAGGAATGCCTCAAAACTTCAACAAGAATGCCATTCAAGTAAAAGGCAAAGGCGAGTTTATCATTATGGATGTTTCTACAAGGATGTTTTACCCTGTTCCAGAAACACCTAAAAATCTCGATGAAATACCATTGAAAATCTTGAATGAAATTAAACAATTAGAAGACTCATTGTTAAACCTTGGTTGGAAATTATCTGAAATAGGAAATGCGATAGAAGTTTATACTTCTGAGAAAAATATTCTGATGAATAGTGGCGTTATAAAAGGTCAAGCAACCAATGATTCTATAGCCGCACTAAAAGATGCTATGGATTATTTAAGAGTAAAACTATCAGATATAAATGGATTGCTTTTAAAGTCACAACGCAAACAAGCTGAAATGAATTCACAAAAAATAAAAATGCAAAATAGACTAGCAGAACTCAACAATTATCAGGTCAACAATAATCATACTCCAAAAACATTAGCGCCTATTCAACAAGTTGTCATCACAGTTTCATCAGATGTTGCTACTTCAGGTTCTTTAGATTTGAATTATATGGTGCCTGATGCAGGATGGTCTCCAGCGTATGATTTGAGAGCAGATGATATTGCTTCTCCAGTGAAATTGACATACAAAGCAAATGTATACCAAAATACTGGAATCAATTGGGAGAATGTTGATGTAAAGCTTTCAACTATAAATCCCAATAGAAGCAATGTTAAGCCTACATTGGCACCTTGGTATGTAGATTTTTATCAGCCTATACAACAACAAAGTTATCCAGGAAATGCATATAATGCTCCGTCTCAAATTAATGATGATTATTTGTTAAAAGAAGAATCATTAGAACTTGACAATGTTACTGTAAACAACAAAAAATACGCTTCAAAAGTAAGAGAGACTGAACAAATTGCTAATTACACACAAATGTCTGAAAATATGGCAATGGTAGAATTTGATTTGAAAATCAAGCAATCTATACCAAGTGACGGACAATACCACATGATGGCTGTAAAAACAGACAATATCAAATCTTCTTTCGAGCATTTTGTGGTGCCTAAACTAGACAAAGACGCCTTTTTGGTGGCGCATCTTACGGGTTGGGAAGAAATGAATTTATTACCAGCAGTAGCCAATGTATATTACGATGGAACTTATGTAGGACAAACAAGAATCAATCCATCTATCATGAGCGATACTTTGGATTTATCATTAGGAAGAGACAACGGAATCGTGGTGAACAGAAAGAAAACTAGTGATGAAGAAAAAGTAAAAACATTATCTGGAGAAAAAATCAAAACTGTGGAATATGAAATTTCAATCAAAAACTACAAATTGGGAAGCATCAATCTTACCATCGAAGATCAATTGCCTATCACGAGTAATGAAGATATCAAAATCCAAATGCTTGCCAACGGTAATGCTGAATACAACAAGGAAGAGGGTTTCCTAATTTGGAAAGAAAAAATAGAAAGTAAAGCTACTAAGAAAATTAAGTTTTCTTATGAATTGAAATACCACAAGGATAAAACACTTGCAGCGAATTATTAGGTATCTAAAAGGTTTTAACATTATCCCAAAAGTCCCAATATCAATATCAATATAAACTAAATCATATTCTTTGAAATCTGAGAGAATATTATCTCTCGCTAAGGCGCAAAGACGCTAAGGAGAAGATATATATCATTTTGTGTTGGGACTTTATGTATTTTAAGTATTAGATTTTCGGGAAAATTTATTCCCGTTAATGTCAATTATCTCATAAATCAAACCCTCTTTAATATAAATTTTATCAAAACAAGAATTAGAAACTTGAAACGACTTTTGTAAATCTTCGATTGAATTAAACTTTATTTTGTCTGAAAAATCTTCAGAATCAATTTGACAGAAGTAAATACTATCATCTTGTAAATAATATGATAAACTTAACTTGCAGCCATTCAAGGTGTAGTAATTTTTCCAACCATTTCGGCAATGTTGAAAATTTGAAAATGTATTTGCTCCTTTTTCATCTATCCTTTCAGTTTTAACAAACTTCAATTCATAAGAATTGTTTAATGAATCTTCAACTAATAAATCACTTACTAATTGGGTAGAATCAATATTAAATTTTGAATATCTAAAGTCAGAACATTCTATTTCGTATTGACAACTCACCAATGAAATAGTCACAAGAAAAAATATTAAAACTTTTTTATACATTAAATTTCCCTTTAATTTAAAACTTAACCTTTCATTGTGTTAGGATCTTTTCTTGTATCAAAAACTGTTTTGTTTTTTCTCTGATTTCATCTTGAGTATAAACATTTTGTTTTTTAATATCTTGCTCAGATTTTAGCGCTCTTGAATTTAGTTTTTCCTTTAAAGTGATATTTAATTTTGATGTATTAAGTAAAGTTTTTAATGCTTCTAAAACATTATTATCCAATTCTTGATCAATCAATTTTTTTGGTTCAACTTTTATATCTGTTGTTACCATATCATTATATATTTAACGCTCTTCAAAGTTAACGAATTTTCTTTTGTTTTGTTTCAAATGAATCATAAATTAAGACTTTTACTCTTAAATTATCATTTTTTGTTGGGACTTTATTTATCTATTGTACATTTGTACCAAATCAATTTGCACTATTGCTCAATGGATCAAATTCTATATAAAAAAAGAGGCGCTGACGAAATTGTTACAGAAAATGTTCCTGGTGGAGGTTTTTTGAAATTTCTTTATGGCGGTAATGTACTAGGGAAATTTTCTTTATTTGCATTGGTCAAAAGAAAGTTCTTTTCTTGGCTTTTTGGAAAATATATGGATTCTAAATTATCTAAAAGTAAAATTGCCTCTTTTGTCTCTAAGCATCAAATTAATTTGGAGGAATACGAACAACCAGAAGAAGGATATCAGACGTTCAATGAATTTTTCTACAGAAAAATCAAACCTGAATTTAGACCCATACAAGAAGGTGTGGTAACTCCCGCTGACGGAAGGGTTTTGGCATTTGAAAAAATTGATGCAACCACTCAGTTTTTTGTAAAAGGAAGTAAATTTTCTGTGAATAGTTTTTTGGCAAATCAAACATTAGCAAAAAAATATGAAAATGGCGCGATGTTTATCGTAAGATTAGCACCCGTAGATTATCATAGATATCATTTTCCAGTAGATGGAATTCCTGGTAATAACATCAAAATAAAAGGACATTATTATTCTGTTTCTCCATTTGCATTACGTAAAAGTTTGGAAATATTTTGCCAAAATAAAAGAGAATATTGCATCCAAAAGTCTGATGATTACGGTGATGTTTTGATTTGTGATGTTGGGGCGACACTCACAGGTGGCATCGTTCAAACTTATCCTGAAAATCAAAATGTAAAAAAAGGAGCTGAAAAAGGCTATTTTGCTTTTGGTGGTTCTACTTTGGTGCTTTTATTTGAGCCCAGTAAGATTCGTTTCAACGAAGACATTCTTGAAAACACAAAAAACGGATTCGAAACTTTTCTAAAGATGGGAGAGACGATTGGGAGTTTAGACGCTAGATTTTAGACGCTAGATATTAGACGCTAGATATTAGATGCTGGACAAACGATTTTACGACAAAAGATTCTACGATATACGACTGAACGACATAAGATTTTACGACATACGACTGAACGACAATTTGAAAATTGATTAAATTACAATTAATGAGACATATAGTGATTTTTTAGTCTTTCGTCTTAATTAACCACTAACTTCAAAATTTACCCGAATTTAAAAAAATACATTGTACGTTTTTTACATAAGCCATTGCAAAACAAAAAGTTTTTTATCTAAATACATCTCCCGTCAACCATTTTCTAATGTAACAATATACCAATGTAACAATTACTTCACCCTTTCCTATTTTCATCTCTCTGATTTCATTTCTCTGATTTCATCTTTCTGATTTCATTTCTCTGATTTCATCTTTCTGATTTCATCTCTCTGATTTCATCTTTCCTAAAATCTTAAAGAGCAAGTATGATTTTAATACTTTTTTCAATATCTTTACGTTCTGAATTATCAACAGAGGTAAATGACAAGCATCAAAAAAGGTATTTTACTGATTTTCTCGACTTTTGTGTCGCTGTCTTTTTGTGCGCAATATTACAATGGCTCTAATATTCAATTTGGTCAAAATAGAGTGCAGTATCACGATTTCTTTTGGCAATTTTACAATTTTGAGAATTTC
>JAGYKU010000086.1 GCA_018401455.1 Flavobacteriales bacterium | reverse complement strand
GATGACCGAGTTGGGAGGTTTCAGAATGGGTCCTTTTACATTAATGGATTATATTGGAAATGATATTAATTATACCGTTACAGAAACTGTATTTGAGGCCTTTTATTACGACCCCAGATACAAACCTTCATTTACTCAAAAAAGACATTCTGAAGCAGGTTGGCTAGGAAGAAAATCTGGTAGAGGATATTACAATTATGCAGAAGGTACTCCCCTACCTCAACCTAAAGAAGACGAAAAAACAGGAATTTATATCAAGGATAGAATACTAATGATGCTCATCAATGAAGCAGCAGATGCGTTATTCTTAAACATTGCTTCCAGAGAAGATATCGATTTGGCAATGACCAAAGGTGTAAATTATCCCAAAGGACTTTTGAAATGGGCAGATGAAATCGGAATTGCTAATGTGGTAGATTACCTAGATAATATGTATGACGAATATAGAGAAGATAGATATCGTTGTAGTCCTCTTTTAAGAAGAATGGATATTAATAATCAAACTTTTTATTAATATCTTTCCTTAAATTACATGTCCAAAAAGAATAGTGAAAGTCTAATCAATTTGATCGAACCTTATGCTGATAAAGTGATGGTTTCTCATTTTTTGCATCATTATGGAACGGATGTAGCAAAACATTTTGAATATGACGCCATTGCCATTCTCGAAAAATATATCGATATTGAATATCCAAATATAGATTCGCTTTTACAAAAAGGATTAAAAGAACATACTAAAGTAAATTTTCCCAGTAAAAAGAAAAATACATTCACTTTTATAGATTTATTTGCAGGCATTGGAGGATTTAGAATGGCGCTGCAAAACCTTGAAGGAAAATGCGTTTTCACTAGTGAATGGGACAAAGAAGCACAGAAAACCTATCAAAATAATTATGGTGAATTTCCATTTGGAGATATCACCTTGCAGGAAACAAAAGCTGCTATTCCACCTAATTTTGATGCACTTTGCGCTGGATTTCCTTGTCAGCCGTTTTCTAAAGGAGGTTTTCAAAGTGGATTTGAAGATACTAGAGGAACTTTATTTTTTGATATTTGTGAAATCGTTGAAAAACACAAACCTAAATATCTTTTTTTAGAAAATGTTGCCAATTTAGTTTCACACGATAAAGGAAATACCTACAATGTAATTCTCAAAAATTTAGACCAATTAGGCTACTACTTTCCTGATGAACCAATGATTTTGTCGCCAGATAAATTTGGTGTACCTATTTTGAGACCAAGAGTTTACATCCCTGCAGTTAGAAAAGATTTGGTAGAAAATGATGAAGATTTTAATTTTATCAGAAAATTTAAATATAAGATTGAACAAAAATCATCTAAAAAAACTAAGTCTATTGACACTATTTTAGATACTACGATTCAAAATCAACTCACTGATTATGAATTGAAAGTACTTGAGATGTGGGATGAATTTTATAAAGGTATAGACTTAAAAATCATTGGATTTCCTATTTGGATGAACTATTTTAAAGACAGTTCATCTCTAAGTGATTATCCAGAATGGAAAGCAAAGTTTATTCAAAAAAATAGGGAACTGTATCAGCGCAATCAAAAACATATCGACTTATGGCTAAAAAAATACAATCATTTAGATTGGTGCATTCCCACACACAGAAAAATGGAATGGCAAGCAGGAGATAAATACAAAAGTATTTTTGATTGCATCATTCAGTTTAGACCTTCGGGAGTAAGAGTAAAAAGACCAGACAAATTCTCCACTTTAGTTGCCATGAACCATCAACAAATTGTAGGTAAATTAAAACGCAGAATTACCATCGAAGAATCAAAATTGTTACAATGTTTTCCTAAAGAATATCAACTTTCAGAAACCAATGGTATTGCCATGAAACAATTAGGAAATTCTGTAAACGTAAAAGTGGTAGAAACCATCTTTGAAATGATTTTGGAACAATTTGAATCTAAAAAATAATAACTTTCAATTTTAGGCTTAATCAAATCAATTTCAAACCTCAAACCCCTTTAATCAACCGAAGTCCTGACGAAGGTTTAAAACACCGAACCTTTTAAGTTACCAAGGATTTTGAAACTTAGGATTATTGATAAATTCTGGATCAGAAAACATCAATAAAAAGGCTTTTAAATCTGCTCTTTCTTGAGGATTCAATTGTACTCCTCCTTGTGCTGAAAATTCCATCATAGGGCTAATATTAGGTGATGAATGCTGCACGCCAAGCGAATAGAAATTTATGACTTCGTCTAATGTTTGAAATCTACCATCGTGCATATATGGTGCACTAAATTCCAAATTTCTTAATGTTGGAACTTTGAATTTAAATAAATCCGAGGGTAATAAAGTTACGCCTCCTCGACCAGAATCTAGTGGTTGAGCATCCAAACCGTTGTTTTGGAAACTATGATCGGTAGTTAAAATACCTCCATGACAATGAAAACAATCTCCACCAGTAAGCGAATTGAAAGAGTCAAATCCTGATTGTTGCTGAGGGGTGAAAATGGCTTCACCACGCAATACTTTGTCGTATTGAGAATTACTTGAGACTAAAGTTCTTAAAAACTGAGCTAACGCTTTTGCTGCATGTGTAGAATCAAAACCTGCCGTTCCAAATGCTTCATAAAACATTGTTTTATATTTTTCGTCATCTCTGATTTTGTCGATGTAACCGCTCCAAGTTCCGTGCATTTCTATTGGATCCAAAACTGGGATTAGCACCTGCTCTTCCAAAGTTAGCGATCTTCCATCCCAAAAGAAATTTTGCGCCCAACCTAAATTCTGAAGCACCATAGAGTGCCTTTTGCCTTGTAAGCCTTGAATTCCTGTACTAAATTGATTAGGGTCAGAAAATCCAAATTGTGGTAAATGGCAACTAGCACATGCCATACTATTATCTCCGCTTAATCTGTTGTCCCAAAAAATATGTCTTCCCAATTCTACTCCTTGCTCTGTAAGGGGATTGTCTGAAGGAATCACCATCTGAGGAAAATTACTAGGTAAATTCAAATTGTAAGGAGTGGGATTGTAAGTAGGCTTTGGAATATCTTGATTCTTTCTACAACTTATGGTTGTCAAAAGAATAAAAGTATAAAATAATATGTTGCGATAAAATTTCATTATTTAGTTACAAAGTTAGCATCATTTAATGAAAGTAGGAACGCCAAAAGCGCTTCTTTTTCATCTGTGGTTAATCCTAATGGTTGAATCAAGTCACTTTGATTCCAATGTCCAGCTCCTCCATTGTTGTAATGCTCGATTACTTGTTCCAATGTTTCAAAACCTCCGTCAAACATATACGGAAAAGTGTAGGATAAATTTCTCAAACTTGCCACTTTGAATTTCCCTTCATCCAAAGGATTGTTCGTGATGATTTGTCTACCCTTATCTGAATGTGATGCATAAGTTCCGTTGTTCTGAAAACTATAATCTGTAAAATCGAATCCGCTGTGACAACTAATACAATTGGCTTTGCCTTTAAAAAGCGCTAGTCCTTCTTTTTGTTGTGCAGAAAGTGCATTTTCATTTCCTTCCAAATAGTTATCATAAGGTGCACTACCAGAAATCAAAGAACGAATAAAAGTTGACAAACTTCTACTTACCACAAATGGTGTAAAATCTGTTCCAAACACTTCATTAGAAAGTTTTTTTAATTGAGGGTCATTATTCAGTTTTTCACAAACAATTAGGATATTTTCATCCATTTCGATGTGATCTTCTATGGGGGAAATCACTTGAATTTCCAATGTTGGAGCACCGCCATCACGAAAAAAATAAGGATGGTAAGCCAAATTAAATAAAGGTACTGAGTTTCTTTTTGTAAATCCATTGAGCCCTTGACTAACTTTAGCAGTGTCTGTCATAGCAAATTCCTTAAAATGACAAGAGACACAAGAAATCGTCCCATTTTTAGAAAGCCTTTTGTCTTCAAATAGAAGTTTTCCTAATTTGATTTTTTCTAAAGTAATTGGGTTATTCTCTGGAAAAGGCAAAGCAGGAAAATGAGCAGGAATTGCAACTTTGTATTCATAAGAAGGAAGATTTTCCTTTTTTCTACACGATGTAACTCCTGCCCAAATTAACAATATCAAAAATAGGTTCTTCAATTTTTGTGATTATTGAACACTAATCATCGTTTTAGCATTGTTACTAACAATACTTGCTAACGCAAATCCAGCCCCCATAGAGTGTGTTGAATTGTCTGTAGATAAATCAATACCATTTAACAATTGCCCCCAATTTACAGAAAGTGACAAGTTATGCGTTTGCCCTCCTACAGAATTGAAATGCGTCATTAGATTTGAGTTTTTAGCAAATAAAGCATCCATACCAATATGAAATAAGAATGTTTCACCAGCATCAAATGTTCCGTTTCCGTCAATATCTACCACACCTTCAATAGCGATGAAAATATAACCACTATTCCAATTCCAATGAATTGAAGGAGTTTGATATGCCAATGGATGACCTGTATTGTATTCACCTGGATCACTATGGTTAGCAACTGAATCTACTCCTACTCCAATATTCATCATGTGTATGTGTTTATCGGCAGGAACAGTTCCAAAAGGATAAGAATTTGTATTGGGCGAAACCAATGCATATTCTTTTGGTGCTGCAATCACATTCATACTATCGTCCATATATACAGGGCTAGAAAGATATAGTTGAGCTCTTGTAAATTGATACTCATTTCCAGAACCATCTGTGTATGAATAGTTGAATTGAAAATTCTCTGTTCCTACTTTGTGTGTCAAGTTTAGATTGATATTTGCTGTAGTAGGAAGTGGTGCATCATATGTACATGAATTGTCATTTTTCTTTGCTCTTGCATCGTAGTTATTAGCTACAGGATCTGTACATCCTTTTTTATTACACGAATTGAATGTTATTCCTAATCCAATTGCTGCTATGATATATATATTCTTTTTCATTTTTTAAATTTTTAAATGTTATACGTTATATTGAAATTAATTTTATAAAGTGTTTTTAATTGATTGCTATCGTTTAATAAAGACGCAAATCCGTGTTGATAGTTTACTTGTAATCTGAGTTTTTTTATAAATATACTCAAATTTGCATCACCAAACAACAATTGTCCGTCTGAATTAACTTGTTTTATTTTACCTTGATAGTCATTATTAGCCAATTCTGTATATCCTCCTATCATTGGCATAACCACAATATTTTTCAGTTTTATCTGATAAAATAAATTGGCAAGTAAATTGGTCGTATTGCCGTATTTGTAATTGTCCGAATTGAAAGTATTCAACTTATAATTGGCATTTAAAATAAATCCAAGATTTTTATATTTTGAAATATAAGTAGATGTAATGATGGCATCCCAACTCCCTGTTCCAGATTGTAAATCCAAATTAGGTGTACCATTTCCAAAAGATTGGTTGATACTTCCTAGTGGCATCTTTAGCCCCATCCCAACACTGAATCGTTGTGAAAAGAAAGTCGTGTCTTTAATATCTTTTGTATTGAACAATTGATAATTTTGAATGATTATTGGATCTCCAATTCCCCATACATCATACACACCTCTTCCGTCCACAATCTCTTGATTGTTTACATAAGGCAAAACAGCCTGAATATTCCATTTTTGATTAATAAAATATTGACCTGTAATTTCAAATCTACTATATCTTTCAAAAACCTCTTGATCTGAATACTTTGTATGTGTTTCTCCTCCATGTTTTTGCATCAACAAACCATTTGTGTTGAATTTTCCATAATGCAATCTGCTTCTGTACTGAAACCCGATATTATGTTGATAATCATTTGGGTTAATACTTAAGAAAACATTACAATGGTCGCAAGCAAAAAAATCCGAGAAAAACACCAAGAATCCGATAAGAATTCCTATTTTTTTCATTTTTTGTTTCTTAATAATTAAAAATTGGCTTAAACTGAAGTATATTTACTTCGAAGCGCAAGATCATTTTTGTTAAGCAACAAATTCTGGAGGCATTTTGATGGAATTAATTCTCTGAAATTTGTAATTGAGATACATCAATTGACAAATTTTGAAATTTGAATTTGCAAAAATAAAATCTACTTTAGGATAGTCCAATTCTTCAAAACCATCAAATGAAGGATTGGTATAACTTACATCTTCGTGATTTGATTCTTGATTTACAAAATCTATTTTAACAGCATTTTGAGACAACTCTTCTTTTAAATGACATTGTCCGTTACATTCCATTTCTGGTTTTTCAATGTTGATACAAAACTGAGCAATGATTTCATCTTGATGCAAGTGAAAATCAATAAACGTATGAAACTGCTTTCCTAAACCAAATAGGTAAAGGACGGCTATCAAAAAGAATGATATTTTAAACACAGTTTTCATTTACAATACAAATATAGAATATTAGTCTAGAAATAAATATGATGAAAATCATCTTTTTAAATTTAGTTATTTTTTAGATGCACTATCAAAGTTACCTTAAAGTTAAGAGATTGTTTAGTATTAAATTTATCTTAACTTTAACGTTAAGTTGTACATTATTAAACTTAAGGTCGTAATTTTGAACTGAATTTAAATAAGTATAATAGAAATGGGTGATGTAAAATACAAAATATTAGTTGTAGATGATGAGGAGGATATTGTGGACATGCTCAAGTATAACCTAGAAAAAGAGGGCTATATAGTTGCTAAGGCAGGAAATGGAGTAGAATGTCTAAAAATTGCTCCTCAATTTATGCCAGATCTTGTTTTACTAGATGTAATGATGCCTGAAATGGATGGCATTGAAACTTGTGTAGAACTTAGAAAGATTCCCGAATTTAAGAATGTTATCATTTGCTTTCTAACTGCAAGAACTGAAGATTATAGTCAAATAGTAGGATACGAAAGCGGTGCGGATGATTATGTCACTAAGCCCGTTAAACCAAAGGTCTTAATAAGTAAAATAGCAGCTTTATTGAGAAGAAATGAAATGAAAAACGATTCAGATCAAGAAGTCAAAATCATTTCAAGCAGTGGTATCGAAATCAATAAAGAAAAATATATCGTGACTGTGGATGGTGTAGAACACTACTTGCCTAAAAAAGAATTTGAATTGCTTTCTCTTTTGATGACTGGAAATGGAAACGTATATAGAAGAGAAGAGATTTTAAATAAAGTTTGGGGTAATGAAATCGTAGTAGGTGACAGAACTATAGATGTACATATTAGAAAATTAAGAGAAAAAATTGGAGACAGTTATATCAAAACCATTAAAGGTGTTGGATACAAGTTTGTAGAAAGAGAATCATAGTTTTTTATTCAAATTCCAAGTCATCAATCAAATCGGTAGTTGCTACTTTTCTTACAATTGTATTGTTTTTGTTGGACTGTACCAATAGTATAATGGAAAATACAAACCCTATTAAAAAGTAAAACGA
>JAGYKU010000085.1 GCA_018401455.1 Flavobacteriales bacterium | reverse complement strand
AAACAATGAAAAAACTAGCATTATTTGCATCGGGCACCGGCTCTAATGTTTTGAATATCATTCAATACTTCAAAAACCATCCTTCGATACAAGTAGATTGTGTGGTGAGCAACAAAGCAACTGCAGGCGCATTGAATCACGCACAAGAAAATAATATTGAAAGTTTTGCTTTTACAAAAAGTGATTTTGAAGAAAATACAGTTTTAGATTTATTAATTTCTAGAGGTGTTACACATATTATTTTAGCAGGTTTTTTACTTAAAATCCCTTCTTCATTCATACAAACTTTTCCCGACAAAATCATCAATATTCACCCCTCATTATTACCAAAATACGGAGGCAAAGGAATGTATGGTATGAATGTTCACAATGCAGTGGTAGAAAACAATGAAAATGAATCGGGAATCACCATTCATCTTGTGAATGAAATATACGATGACGGAGAGATTTTGGCGCAATTTAAAGTAAACTTAGATTCAAGCGAAACGCCAAATGAGGTAGCTGTAAAAGTTCAAAACTTAGAACAAATCCATTTTCCTAATATTATCGAAAAATATATTTTACAAACTAAATAATCACAAATTATGGGACATTTTTTTGGGGCATTTGATTGGGTTGAATTGGGAATTACAACTATGGTACTTTTTGCAATCATAGATATTGTGGGATCCATTCCTGTAATTATTAAAATCAAAAAAGAAGCTGGCGACATCAGTCCACTTAGAGCTTCGCTCATTGCCTTTGGGATTATGATTGCTTTCCTTTTAGGAGGAGAAAAAGTTCTTGGTTTTATGGGAGTTGATCCCAAAGCATTTGCTGTGGCGGGTTCATTTATACTTTTTGCGCTTGCACTTGAAATGTCTTTAGGTGTTCAAATCAACAAGAAAAAAGAAGAAGTTTCTCCTAAACTAGCCACTGTAGTCCCAATTGCATTTCCTTTAATTGCAGGAGCTGGAACCATGACTTCTTTGATTTCTTTGAGGGCAGAATATGCTATGATAAACATTATTCTTGCTGTAACCATAAATATGATTGTAGTTTTTATCGTTTTGAAATTAACAAAAAAGATAGAAAATCTTCTTGGAAAAGGAGGAATTGCTATCTTAGAGAAAATTTTTGGCATTATCCTTTTGGCCATTGCCATAAAATTGTTTAGTAGTAACGTAAAAGAATTATTTTAAATTGGAAGTAACCATATATACTGATGGAGCAGCAACTGGAAATCCCGGGCCAGGAGGATTTGGAACAGTTTTGCTTGCCGGAACTCGCAAAAAAGAATTGAGCGGTGGTTTTAGAAATACAACCAACAATAGAATGGAATTGTTAGCTGTAATTGAAGGTATAGAAGCCATAAAAAAAGAAGGCTGCGACATTACTATTTATTCAGATTCAAAATATGTCGTAGATTCAGTTGAGAAAAAATGGGTATTTGGTTGGCAAAAAAAAGGCTTCAAAGGCAAGAAAAACATTGATTTATGGAAAAGGTTTTTGGTAACCTATCCTAAGCACAACATCAAGTTTGTATGGGTAAAAGGACATGCCGGCAATTATTACAATGAAGTCTGTGATCAACTCGCAGTAGCTGCTTCAAAGCAAGCAAATCTCCCTCCAGATATTGGGTATGAAGAAAGTTTGAAAAATATAGAAAACGGTTTTGGATTTGATTTCTAAATTCATGTCTTTGTACTTTAAACAAAACTAACCAAAAAAAGGACGAAAAGTTTATAAGATAAAAGATTTAATACTTTTTGACTTTCATTGCTTTTTTTTAAGGAAATAAATTATCAAATTAACTATAAAATTAATTCCTTAAACATCTCCACAAGCAAAGACGCTTTGGTCTTCGAATATGAGTCGATGTGACAAAGATTTTTTAAGTAAGGAAAATTATCAAATTATCAAATTAATTATATTTTCTTTACAAAACCTTTGTTTCCGCTAGATTTAAAATCTTTCAATGCAGATTTTGCACTTTCCAAATCATCAAAGGACATGGCTCTAACTGTATGCAGACCATTTACCAATCCCAAAACCTTTGCATCTTTAAATCCTTTGGATTGCAATTCTTGCACTTTATTATTTGCATTTTCTTCTGAAGAATAAGATCCTGAAACAATATGATATTTTCCAAAACTACTTTGTCCACTTGAAGTTACTGTTTTTTCTGGAACCTTATCTACAACTACTTCTTTTGGAGTTTCCACAACTTCTTCTAACACTTCCTCAATAGGTTCTTCTACTATTTCCTCTGTAACCTCATTGTCAATTTCAGGTGTTGTTTCATTATTTTCTTCTGTTGAGTTGTTCTCTAAATTTTCATCATTTGATTCTGAACTTTCATTATCTGAATCATTAGAAGCTAACTCTTTGGGCGTATGTTCTTTTTCGAAATAAGCCATAATCATATCTTTTTTGAGGTAACCTAATGTTCCTCCACCCCCGAGAATAAATATCAGTGACAACCAAAGTACTATTCTTCTTCGTTTTCGCTTTTTCAGTTGTTTTTCGGTTTCATCAACGCTTTTGGAAATCGCAATAATTTCCTTTTCATCCAGAGGTTTTTTATCTTTTTTATCTTTAGCACTAGAAGGAGGTGTACTGTTGAGCATGGAGCGTTTTAACAAAATTTCTTTTTTGAGTTTTTATTTCCAGGTTTCTGAGATATTCACGCCATCTCTAAGCTTCTTTTGCATTTTGTAATTGAGTCTAAGAACAGAACAATCCACTTTAATTTTTTAAAGTAGGTTTTTTTCTTCAATTGGTTCAACCAAGAACTGTATCTCTCTTCTTTTTTGACCTCTATTTCACAGGTTACTTTCAGTATTCAATTTCAATGAAAGCTTCTTTTATTAATTTCTTCTATTATACCATTGTCACCATACGTTTTAGTTAGAGCTCAATTACTGTTTTTCCCTAGGAACTCCATTAACTGATTTGTTATGAGAATCTTGTCTGTGAATGATACATCCAGGCTCCAAAACTGTAGCACAGGTTATTTATAACAGGTCTTAGGTGGTTCAACTTTTGGTTTCTCTTCCTGCCTTTTCTAGATTTCAGTCTAGGTTTAGATCTTCAATCTTGAAATAGATAAATCACTGACTAACTTCTTCTTTTTTACTCTATGTTGATCTTTGTCCACTAGTTGAAGCAGAGAACCAGTTTCAATTTGCCGTCTCTTTTTTCTAATTGTACTTCTAAAAAAGACCTGATTTTCTTCCATCTAACCAGTAAGAGATTTAATTAATTGAGAAACTCTCTTTTGTTTCTTGTTAAACATCTATTTTTTGTTCAGTAATAACTGCCAACTTTCCGTCATCGTATTTCAAAAACTCATTACAAACAGATTTCCCATCTTCATGAACGCCTAAATTTGGGATAATAGTGGTAAAGATTACATCTAAGGCTGAAGATAGAATCTTTCATTTCAATTTAATTTTTGCTTTGCAAATTTTAACATTCAAAACTTCAATGACTTCAAAAAGATATTCTAGTTGGTCTTTCTATTTACATCTGGTTGGTAAGTTTGTTAGTTTATCGATATTAAAACCTAAAATCACTTCTGAATACTGTGTAATTTCCATCAAGATATATGTTCCTCCTACTGTTCTATGGTCGTTTGTCTTTATTACTGATATTTAAATCGTATAATCCATGACGTTAGATACAACCAATCAGTGGTCCATTTTGAACAGAAGAGTAAAAATTAGGTGACTCGTTTAATTGTTTTCTTCTGAATATCCAATTGTCTGAAATCACACAGCTACAAAGCCCCTTTTATGAATATGATGAGAAGGCTTGGTTAGAACAGTATAATAAATCCAATCTTTTCTATTTTTCGGCATACATCATCTCTATCCGAATTACCCTTGAACTATAATCCTATACTACATCTGAGAAAAAAGTGTAATCCAATATTTATGCAAAGTATCAAAAATTGCCTTGCTGTAGGTTCATGTTAATTTGATGACCATTGAACTAAATTTTTATGAAGTTTGATCTTAATTTTCGTTTCTGTGATTTGATTCTAAAATAAGGCTTTATTATTTCACATATTGTTTGTAAGCATTAAATTATAGTACTGTGGTTTGGGAGATTTATAATTTTGATGAATCTGAATTTTTGTCTTTTTCATTTGATACTCTGCCTGTATTTTGGTACATTCTTCTTTTCTCAGAACACAGTGCAAAATCAAAAGTCAAGGTAAAAATACGAAAACCCAATCCTAAAAACTGAACATCGTATTAAAATATAATTTAAATATCACAAAAGAAAATGCAGCTATAAAGTAGTAGTTAAGATCCTGTCAACATGTTAAAATATATATAAACGAATAGGCCTCTTAAAAAATATGATACTGGCAGAAAATGCTGAAAATAGCCCAAAAACAATATGAAATCTAAGAATATTAAATATCATTTTTATTTATTTCATATTTAAGTTACAAAAACCAAGAGACTCCACCAAGATGGAGGTTGATATACTTTCACCATGGTATTATCAAATGAATATGTTCTATTATCCAGGTTAAAGGTTTGATATGGGGAAGATCTACCTTGGTTATATTGATTTATGTTGTAAGTTGTATTTGGCAACCACGTCATAAATTAATACTGATATGAACCATCAGTCCCTATCCTAGAAGCACGCTCTTCTTTCTATAGGTTTTAATCATAGTCCATACTCTGAGAATAGTAAAAGGATAACGCCTAAAGACAAGGCAATGCAGTAACTCTTCTGAATATCTTTTAGATTTGATTGGTGGTATGTTCTAATATGTTGTCTTTAAACTGCTTTTAATATTCTTCAGCTCTTTTGAATTTCTCAGTATCTTCTTATGTGTGTTCTTTGTTATTTTTTATGAAATTTGTTAAGAAACATCATCTTGGTTTATTTAGGTTTGAATTTCAATTTCAATCAATCCAGACTTGTTTATTAGTTTTTCAGTGTCTTGTTAAATTTATATAAACTGTTAATGAGAAGCTACTGATTTCTTATCTGGGATGAGGTTTATGCAGCTTTAAATGTTTTTTTAATTTCTTTTATCAGAAGCATTATGATGAGGTTTAAAATATCTAAATAATTGATTTCTCAAATTGTAGAAATTTTTTAGAAAATCTTATTTAATTAAAATTAGTCCAAAATTATCATCTGATAATAATGTAATGTTTATTTAATTTATTAAACGTTAAATTTCAAAACGATACATTTTTTTAGGAAAATTGTTTTGATTTTTAAAAATAAAAAAAATATGTAGTTTTATGAAAATTAGCTCATATACAATATGTCAAACAATTTATTAAAGGGTAAAAGAGGAATTATTTTCGGAGCATTGAATGAAATGTCTATCGCTTGGAAAGTTGCTGAACAAGCTCACGAACAAGGCGCTACATTTGTTCTTACTAATGCTCCAATTGCTATGAGAATGGGAGAAATCAACGTTTTGGCTGAAAAAACCAATTCAAAAATCATTCCAGCAGATGCAACTTCAGTAGAAGATTTGGAAAACCTTATTGTAAAGGCACAAGAAATACTCGGAGGAAAATTAGATTTTATTCTACACTCTATAGGAATGTCTCCAAACGTTAGAAAAAAGAAACACTATACAGATTTAAATTACGAATGGTACAAACAATCTATGGATGTTTCCGCAACTTCATTGCATAAGACATTATCCATAGCTATGAAGCACGATGCCATTAATGAATGGGGTTCTGTAGTTGCTTTAACTTATATCGCAGCGCAGAGAATTTTCCCAGACTACAACGATATGGCTGATGCAAAATCACTTTTGGAATCAATCAGTAGAAGTTTTGGATATCATTATGGTATTGCTAAAAAAGTAAGAGTAAACACCATTTCTCAATCACCAACAGTGACTACCGCTGGAAGTGGAGTGGAAGGATTTGATAAATTTATTTCTTATTCAGAAAAAATGAGTCCACTTGGAAACGCTTCTGCAGTGGCTTGTGCAGATTATTGTGTAGCGATGTTTAGTGACCTTACAAAATATGTGACTATGCAAAACTTATTTCACGATGGAGGATTTTCTTCCACAGGTGTAACAACCGCTGTTATGGATAAAATGTAATTAAAATCAAATGATTCGACCTTAAAATATTAAAGATTATAATATTATTTGATAAAATGAATAATTTATTATTATTTTTGCTCTAAGTTAAAACTAAATACTTTCTTAATGAAAAAATTAAATACATGGAAACCAATCATAATAGGCGCAATGAGTGCTTCTTTATTGATGGTAAGTTGTGGAGGTGATGAACCCAAAAAACCAGAAGAAAATAAAAAACCTGACAATCAAGAGGTTGTTAAGCCAGAGGTAAACCACAATGTTTACTACGCTGTTCCAACGCCTAATGAATTATTCAATGTTTTGAAAACTTTGAAAATGCCTTTCAATGCTTCATTAATGAATGATCCAGCAAATGTTGAGAAATACAATGAATCTATGTCACAAGCATTAAACTTTGGTGTTTACTCTGCGGATTTGGCAATGGCAGCAAGTTACAATGAAGGAACAAATACATTGGCTTACTTTAAAGTAATTAGAAAATTAGGAGAAAGTTTAAACATCAGCAGTGCATTTGATGAAACAGTTTTTAAAAGAATTGAAGAAAATATCAATTCAGGAAAATCAGACTCTTTGACTTCACTTTCTAATGAAACTTATTATGACGCCTATTCATACTTAGAATCGAATGATAGAGGAGCTACACTAGCACTTATTGTAATTGGTGGATGGGTAGAATCTGTTCATATTTTGGCTAACTCAAGTGAGTTTGTGGAAGGTAGTGAATTTTCAAAAAGATTGGCCGACCAAAAACTTACCATGGAAAACTTAATGGGATTCTTAATGCAATATCAAGATGATGAAAACGTTGCTATTGTTATGGAAGAAATGATTCCTTTGGATGAGTTTTTCATGAATTTAGAAGTCATTGAAGGTGAAGAAATATCTACTACTCAAGAAGATGGAGTATATGTATTAACAGGAGGTGCTGATGTAAGCATGAGTGCTAAGGATTTTGAAATTTTAAAATCTTTGGTATCAGATTTGCGTAATAGCATTATCAATGCAGAATTCTAATTCTAAAAAATTATTATTATGAAAAAATTAATCAGTAAAATTACCCTGTTTGCATTTGCATCCATTTCGATGGTTTCTTACGGTCAGAGGTCGCAATATCTATGTAATGGAGTTGTACAAGATTGCATTTACAATAAAAAAGACGGTTATGTATTTAACCAACAATCACAAAGCGGTGCATTTATGCAAGGAGATACTGCCGAAGTAACCATTGTTGTTTACAAAGATATGGATTATAGAATCTCTGCTTGTTGCCCAGATTATATGGAAATGGACGGCAAACTTAAATTCAAAATTACAGAAACAGTTAAAGAAGCACAATGGGTTACCTCTACTGTTACAGAAACTGTTTCCGAAGAAAATGAAGATGGTGAGTTTGTTGAGAAAAAAGTGCAAAAAGAAGTTAAAAAAAGAGTCTTCGCTGATAAGAAAATTGTAAGATACGATGGTTACAAAAGCGAAGAAGCGAGTCTTTTTGAGTTTATTTCTGACAAAACTAGAAAATTAACAATTGAAGTTTACATTCCAGAAGTTGGTGGTGAAGGTGGAGATTTAGAAGCGGGTCAAATCGTTTGTGTAGGATTACTTATCGAACATAGACCAGCGCCAAAAAATTTAGGAAAATTTGGAAAGTAAAATTTGATTTTAAAAATATATTTTAAAGGTCTGTATAATTTATATGCAGACCTTTTTTGTTTTTGCTAATTTTATTTTGACACACTTTAAAATTTATCGAAAGAAAAAGCGAATTAGTAAAATATTTTCACTTTTTTTTGAAAAAATCTTTCCATAATTAAAATTGATTGTTAATTTTACACGACTGCGAAATTATGCAGTTTCAGAAAGATAGTAACACAAATTAATAAATTACAACGATGAGCGAAAATGCTAAATTAATCCTTGAAGGAGAAACCTATGAATTTCCAACAACTGTAGGTACAGAGAATG
>JAGYKU010000084.1 GCA_018401455.1 Flavobacteriales bacterium | reverse complement strand
CAAAGGAGATTTGAATTTAAGTACATTGTATTTGATGGATCCTGTGACTGAAGAAATGACTTTAATAGAATCAGATCCTGAAGGAAAAGTAGATATTGCAGAATTACCTCATGATGAAAACCATACATCAGCATCACTAAATGTGTATTGGTTGTACACAATAGGTTCAGGAAGTAAGCATAAAAAAGTAGCATATGATTTTTTACGATTTGCAACTACAGCTAAAAGTGATAAATTACTAACAAATGAAGGCGGAATTGGTTGCAGAAAATCTACTTGGATTGATGAAGAAGTAAACAAAACAATTCCATATTATCATAAATTAAGTATGTTGCATGAAAATGCATTAACACTTCCACAAACACCTATTTGGCCAAAAGTAGCAGCGCTAATTGATCACATGGTTTTAGAAGCCATCAATGGAAAAGTACCATCAGCTACACTATTAGAAGATACACAAAATAACATCCAAAAAATTATATAAAAATGAATGTTACTTACAAACCTTTATTACCAGAAACGGAACAACCTATCATTATTATTGGTGCAAGTGGTATTGTAAAAGATGCGCATTTACCAGCTTATAAAATGGCAGGATTTAAGGTTTTCGGAATAACAAATCGAACCACATCTAAAGCACATGCAATGGCAGAAAGTCATAACATTCCACATGTTTTTGATAATGTTGCTGAAGCCGTAAAAAATGCTCCAAAAAATGCAGTATATGATATAACTGTATTACCAGATCAATATATTGAGATTTTAGAACAGTTACCAGATGGAGCAGCAGTACTTATTCAAAAACCAATGGGTAATAACTATAAGCAAGCTAAAGATATTGTAGCTGTATGTGAGCGTAAAAATTTAGTAGCAGCCATCAATTTTCAACTGCGTTTTGCATCGTTTGTAAGTGCTGCTAGAAATATGATTGACCAAGGACTTATTGGTGATTTATATGATTTAGAATTTAAAGTCACCGTAAAAACACCTTGGGAATTATTTCCGGTAATTAAACAACATCCGCGTCTAGAAATTTTGTTTCACAGTGTACATTATATTGATTGTATTCGTTCATTTTTGGGAAATCCAAAACGAGTTATGGCAAGAACTACAAAACATCCTTTAAAAGATTTATCATCTTGTCGTTCTACAATCATCTTAGATTATGGTGATACCATGAGCGTGAAAATAAATACCAATCACGATCATGATTTTGGAACAAAAATCAAGAAAGTTATATAAAATGGGAAGGAACAAAAGGAGCAATTAAAGCAAAAATGGGTTTATTGATGAATTATCCAGATGGCTTGCCTGATGCTTTTGAATATATCATTAAAGAAGATGAAAATGAAAATGATTGGAAAAGTTTAAATCTTGAAGGATCTTGGTTTCCAGACGCTTTTATTGGCACAATGTCTAATTTAATGCGTTTTAAAGAAGGTTCAGATAAAATATTACACGCAAGTGTTCAAGATGTTTTAGATACTATGAAAGTAGTAGAGGCTTGTTATAAGAGCAATGAATTTGGAGGCATTTCATTAACAGAATTATAATAAATTTATATATGTATTTTAAATCAACATTTTTTGAAGAGTATCTACTAAACGAAAAAAGAGTTACGTTAGGAAGAACCATTACAGAAACCGATTTTGTACTGCATGCAGGTCATACAGGAGATTTTTTTCCACATCATATGGATGAAGAATGGTGTAAAACACAACCTTTTGGGCAGCGTATTGCACATGGAACTATGATATTTAGTATCGGAATTGGTTTAACTGCTTCAGAAATTAATCCAGAGGCTTTTTCTAAAGGATATGATCGACTGCGTTTTGTAAAGCCAGTTCATATTGGCGATACTATTCATTCAGAAATTACCATATCAGAAAAAGGCGAAGCCAAAAGACCAGAAATGGGAACTGTTACAGAGCATGTAGAAATCATCAATCAAAAAGGAGAAGTAGTTCTGGTTTGTGATCATCTACTTCTTGTAAAAAAGAAATCTTAAAATCAAAAAAACATAAAAAATGAGTGCACCAAATTCTTTATTAGGAACATTAATGCATGCAGTTGGAGGTATTTCTGCAGCAAGTTGTTATTTACCAAGTACCAAAACCAAAGGTTGGTCTTGGAATACTTTTTGGTTAGCGCAATCTGTTTTTGCTTGGTTTTTAGTTCCTTTACTATTGGCATGGTTAACAGTGCCAAATTTCTTTTCAATTATAGCAGAAGCACCTTCAAAACCACTTTGGATGGCATTTTTGTTAGGAGGAATTTACGGTTTTGGAGGCATGTCTTTTGGAAAAGCAATTAATCATATAGGCTATTCTTTAACGTATACGTTAGCAATTGGTATTTCTGCAGTTGTAGGTACTGTTATGCCATTAGTGGTTTTTGGAGGTTTAGAAGATTTTTTTACCAAACCAGGAGGTAGCATTGTTTTATTAGGAATGGCTTTATCTATTATTGGAGTTGTTATTTGTGGATGGGCAGGTTTTAAAAAAGAAAAAGATATTAATGCAGAAAACTTAAACAAAGCAGGTTTTAATATGATGTTAGGTTTAATCCTTAGCATTATTGCAGGTGTACTTTCAGGAGTTTTTAATTTGTCTTTAGAATATGGGCAACCAATTGCAGATATGGCTGCAGAAAACGGAGCAGGAAATTTTGAAGGAAATGCAAAATTAGTAGTTTCTACAATGGGGTGTTTTGTTGTAAATGTAGTTTGGTATGTAATAGCAAGTGTAAAACAAAAAACTATTAGGGAATTTTTACCAAATAAAAACAATCAAGAAGCAAAAAGACCTCTTTATAGAAATTGGCTGTTATCATCTTTAACAGGAACCTTGTGGTGTTTACAGTTTTTTTTCTACGGATTAGGACACGTAAAAATGGGAGAATATCAGTTTGCAAGTTGGGTTTTGCACATGTCTATGCTTATTTTCTTTAGCTACATTGTTGGTGTAATTATGAAAGAATGGAACAACGTAAAAAAAGGAACCTATGCCTTATTAATTATTGGGTTAGTTGTTTTAATTGTTTCATTTTGTGTAACAAGTTATGGTAGTTCTTAAAAGATTGATTTTTTAGAATATATAGTTATAAATTGTCTATTTTAACAGTATTTAATTTGAGGATGCATCTTTTTTAAATACATTTGAGTAATCGATTACACAATGCTTTTGATTTTATAAAAACATAAAAATTTAAATAAAATAAATAAATATAAAATGATAAATAGAGTTAATATTAACAATCAAAATATTTTAAAAATAAGATATTTAAAGTCATTTTTTTAGGGATATTCTCTAGTTATTTTGGGTTTTCACAAAATCCTGTAGTTAAAATTGATTTTGATCAAGCAGGAAGAAATGCCTCAGAAGTAAATCAAATAGGTTATACACCTTGGGTGATAGCAGGTGCAACATCTGCTAGTAAAACAGAAAACGGAGTTACTTTTACGGTTACAAAGTTTGGTAGTTTTGGAAGCCAAATAAGTTCTTCATGGTTTAAAACGGGTATACAAGCATCTTCAGAAGGTAAATTAGTAAATGATGGTATTACTGTAAAAGATGGAAATGCAGATCAAGGTGGGCAAATAGAATTTAAAATTAGTGGTTTACAAGCTGGTGAACATTCTTTACTTGTTTTTTTAAATCAAACGTCTAGTGATACTTTTACATATAGTCCAATAGATGTTTCTGTTGATGGGAGTTTAGTAGAAGATAATGTAGTGCCAACAGTTAGAGCCGCAAATTCTGCTGAAGCAAAATCAGTATATTTAACATTTACAGCACAAGCAAATACAGATGTTGTACTTCTTTTTTCTGCAGAAACTTCTGGAAGAGAAGACGTAAAAAATGTTTTAATTAATGGTTTTGAATTAAATACACCAAATATTTTTGATCAAGCTACAAATCCAATTCCAACACTTAATGATGAGCATGTGGAGTTATCATCTGGAGGTACTTTGTTAGAATGGACTCCAGCAAATAGTGCTGTTACTCAAAATATATATTTTGGTTCAGATGAAACTGCCGTAAAAAATGCAGATACATCATCACCAGAATATAGAGGAAATAAGGACAATACAACAAATAGTTACCAAGTTAATAACTTATATACAGGAGAAACTTATTTTTGGAGAGTTGATGAAATAAACTCCAATGGAAAAATTACAAAAGGAAATTTATGGAGATTTCGTCCAGCACAATTAGCATTTCCAGAAGCAGAAGGTTATGGTAGATTTGCACGTGGTGGACGTGGAGGAAAAGTAGTTGTAGTTACTAATTTGAATGATAGTGGTCCTGGAAGTTTACGAACAGCAGTTACCAATGATATTGGTCCAAGAACAATCGTTTTTGCAGTCTCAGGTCTTATTACACTTCAATCTCGTTTGGTTTTAAACGACCCTTACATTACAATTGCAGGACAGACAGCACCAGGAAAAGGTATTACCATTAAAGGAAGTAGCTTAGGTTCAGGAAGCCATGATAATGTTATTCAAAATATGAGAGTAAGATTAGGGTATTTTTATAATGGAGATTCTGGAGGTATGGGTTTATTAGGAGATCATATTATTTATGATCATTGTTCAATTAGTTGGACAACAGATGAGGCTTTAAGTTCTAGAAATTCATCAAACATTACTTTTCAACGTTCTTTGATTTCAGAAGCTTTAAATAAAGCAAATCACCCAAACTATCCAAATGGAATTGTAGAGCATGGTTATGCTGCTTCTATTGGCGGAAACATTGGTAGTTTTCATCATAATTTATTAGCACATAATTATGGTAGAAACTGGAGTTTAGCAGGTGGTTTAGATGGTAGTGGTTTTTTTGCTGGTAAATTAGATATTAGAAATAATGTTGTTTATAATTGGGGCTCTAGAACTACAGATGGTGGTGCAAAAGAAATAAATTTTGTAGGTAATTATTACAAACCAGGACCAGGAATCCAATTAGAAAGATATGCGTTAACAATAGATCATGAAGATAATTTTGGTGGAATGCAAAGAGCTTTTTTTGATGGAAATGTAATGCCAGGTTATTTTGATGAAACTAACCAAGAATATGGTAGAAGATCTCGTGTTGGAAGTGGTATTACTGTAGATTATGACACTTTTGTAGACGCAGAATTTTTTCCTTCTTATGTAACAACACAATCTGCAAAAGAAGCTTATAAAATTGTACTTTCTGATGTAGGTTGTAATTATCCAGTTTTTGATGACCACGATACAAGAATGGTAAATGAAACTTTAAATGGAACTTACACTGTAACAGGTAGTAGAACTAATAAAAAAGGTTTTCCTGATACTGAAGATGATTATTCTTACGAAGATTATCCTTTTATTACAAGAGCGGCAAATTGGGATTCTGATAATGATGGTTTGCCAAATTGGTGGGAAACAATTATTGGTACAAGTATAAATTCTGCTGCCGGAGATTTTTCTGATGCAAATGCAGATGATAATAGGGATGGTTATACAAACTTAGATTACTATCTACAATGGATGAATCAACCACATTATAGTTCAGTTTCTGGAGAAACAATAAATATTGATTTGCAAAAACTTTCTAGAGGCTTTACAAATGGTGTGTCTTATACAATTTCTAATGTTACAAATGGAACTGCAAATTTGTCTGATAATATGGTAGCATTTACACCAAATGCAACTGGTTTTGGTTCTTTTAATTTTACTGTTTTAGATTCAGAAGGGCACAGCATGACACGAAAGTAAATACCGAAACGGTTATGATATTTCATTATCTGTAAGTAAAATGAAATAGGAAATATAAAAGTTTGGCCAATTCCAAATTCAGGTTTATTTTCTATTCAAATGCCAAATAACAATTCAAAATCTGAATTTATATATGATATTTTAGGAAACAACTATCAAAAGGAGTTATTGAAGCAAATACTGTAAAAGAAGAAAGATAATCTAAAAGGTATTTTTATTTTAAAATAGTAGATGCAACTTCAAAACAAATGTTACGTACACAAAAAAATTATAGTTGAATAACTTATAATAAAACTACAAAACTAAAATATAATTAGAGTTCACTTTATAAATTACAATTAAAATAAATGAAAAAGAGGTATCTAATTATATTTTTATGTTGTTTTCAAAAACTTTCAACATAAATTTAATCAAGATTCTATAATAAAGACTATAGAAACTAACATTAGTTTACCTATTATCCTAATTTTAAATAGATATTACCAACTTCGTGCAAATGCAAACGGATTGCAAGACTGCAAGAACGCTTTTGATAAGGCAATGAAAGTTTGTTTACAAAAAAAATGTAAGGAACAATTATTGTTCCTAAAGGAAACTATAAAATTAACGGTCCAATTCATTTTGTTAGTAATGTTAACTTACATTTAAAAGAAGGAGCAAAATTAATTTTTGATCAAATCCCAAAGATTATCCCATAGTTTTAAATAAGTTGGAAGGTAAGCATCACTGTACAACTACAGCCCAATGGATTTATGGTTATAGGCATGTTGCTTACATTGGCAAAGGAGTTATTGATGGAGAAGGAAATGGTTTATGGGCTACTTGGAAACCTTTAGAGCAAAAAGGAAACTTTGGGTGAGAGAAATGAATCATAATGAAAAGCCTTAAAAGAACGTGTTTTTGAGAAGGATTTACTTAAGACCACAATTAATTCAATTCATCAGTTCTAAAAATATTTTGATTGAAATGTAAAAATTGAAGATTCTCCTTTTTGTGTGGAACACATTTCAAAAAGTAAAAGCTCCTTAGAGGGTTAAGGTATGATGCTCACAATAAAATAATGACGGAATAGATATTGAGCAATCTACATGTTTTAATAGAAAATACTTTTAATAATGCAGATGATATTGCCATTAAAGTTGAAGAGATAATGATGGTAGGAATTCTAAATTACCATCAGAAAATATTATAATTAGAAATTGTAATTTTAAAGGTTTACATGCCATTGTAATTGGCAGCGAAATGTCTTCTGGAGTAAAAAATGTATTTGCTTACAATAGTAAAGCAACTGGTTATTTAAAAAGAGGAATTTATTTAAAAACCAATTCAGATAGAGGAGGTTATATTAAAAATATTTATATTAATGATATTAAGTTTTTAAATGTTGAAGATGCTATTTACATGACTTCTAATTATCATGGTGAAGGTAGTGGACTTTATCCTTCTAAAATTTCAGATATTTCTTTATCTAATCTAAGTTTTGACAGCGTTTCTAATACAGCAATTATTATAGAAGGTTATCCAAATTATAAAGTTGAAAATGTTTTTTTAGATCATATTTTTATTAAATCTGCAAAAAACGGCATGACATTAACCAACTCTAAAAATGTAACATTTAATGAAGTAATTATTGGAGAAAAGCAAACCGTACCAAGTTCTGTACGCTAAATAGTTTTTAAAACTATGCTATTTTATTTTTTAAAATAGCTAACCAATTTAAATAAGAATTATCAATATTTTTTGAGCTTAAATTAGGTTGATATTTTTTTATTTTATCAGCAGGTAATTTTGGAATCTCATCAATATTAGTCCATAATTTTATGCCTAATCCAGAAATTAACGCAGCTCCCCAAGCAGAAACGTCTGTAATTCCCATATTGGTAATTGGTGTTTTTAACAAGTCTGCTATAAATTGCATTAAAAATGTATTGGCAGTAATACCACCATTTGCTTTTAATTCTTTTAGTTGTGTTTTTGTTTCTTTTTCTATAGAAAAAATGACATCTTTTAGTTGAAAAGCTATAGACTCTAAAGCGGCTCTTACAAGATGTTCTTTGGTTGTTCCAAAAGTTAAACCATGTATAGAAGCTTTCCAATCTTTTTGCCAATAAGGTGCACCCATACCACTAAATGCAGGAATTAAATAAACACCTTCATTTGTTTCTAAAGATGTTGCCATGGCTTCAATTTCATCATAAGAAGCAAAAGTTTCTAACTGATTTTTTAACCATTCTATAGTAGATCCACAACTTACAATAACGCCTTCTAAAGCATAATTTACTTGCCCTTCTAAACTCCAACCAATTGTGGTAAGCATACCATTATCGGTTTTTTTATTTAAATTTTTAGCGTTCCATAATATAGAAGAACCTGTGCCTAAAGTAGCTTTTGCCATTCCATTTGTAAAACATTCTTCTCCAAAAAATGCTG
>JAGYKU010000083.1 GCA_018401455.1 Flavobacteriales bacterium | reverse complement strand
AACGTCCTCTAAATCCATCATAACTTCATTCTTTAACTCCTCATTTAGCGTTGTCTTCCAATGCTCCCCATAGAAAAAGAAATTCTCCAAAATCAAATCAAGACCTTCTGGCGAGTTAGCATCTTCCGTTAAATAACGATCTACCGTCTGTATAGTCTCGTCTAACTTATCACTTATATTAAAACCATCAAACCACGGCAGAAGTGCCGTTCGAATAGCGGATGTAACCTCAGGATTCATATTTCCGTCTAAGTATTTCGCAAACGCGATATAGACATATACTAGAGTATCAGAAAATACTAATTGTCGTTCTTCTTGTTCCATGTTTGGTTGGTTTGATTTTAGATTAGCCTATAATTACCATGTGGAAATTATAAAAATTTTTTAATAGTCAAACAAGACTTTGGTTTGTAACACTTTACATTATTTAGACCAAAGTGCGCTCGGCATAATTTTCTGAAAGTACTACACTCTAGTACAAATAAATTTATTAAAGGATTACCTAAACTTCCAACGATTTTCTTAATTCGTAAATTCTGCAATCTTATTTTTGTTAGTTTTAGAAAAGGATAAAAATCAATACACTATGTCATTTATAATAGACAGAAAAGAAATTATTAATTACGGGTTTTACACCAATGATAGTGGTGATATCTTTCCATTTTCAGTGGAGATATTGGAGGTAGAGGGCGAACAAGAATCGGTAGAGATATCGTGGGACGATGATCAACCTGAAAATGTGGACAAAATCGAAAACCAGCTAATGGAGCTTTTTGAGGACTAATTAATCTTTTCAACTCTTAATTTCAATCAACCCATGTTCAGGAAAGTTACTTCCTTTAAATTCCCCCGAAAGACATTCCCCCGTATCTCCGGACTGCCTTATGGGTTTAGGATTTCATAATAGGGATATTGTAAGGATCCCTAAAAACAGAGTTGTTTAAATCTCGTCAAAATATTTTGATCGTCTTAAGCAATAATACAGGTTTAAAACTTTGGACAATGAATTTTGAGCTTTGAGTTTTTTTATCGCTATTTTAAAAAACAATTTTCACTTCTTCCTTGTAATTCTGCAATGTTGCATTCAAACTTGCAGTCCAACCGTCAATAAAGACTTTGCCGTTTTTAATAGCGTTTGAGTAATCGTTACTTGTAACTTTATTACTGTTGGTTATGTAATAATGGTGACCGATTTTATAAATACAATCTTTTACTACTTCTTCGGGAACTTGTGTTGGCTCATCTAAACCAACGGTAAAAATCATATTGTAAATGCGACTTAAAGCATCTGTTTCATTTTCAGGAAATGAAATTTGCCCTTTGTCGTCAACTTTTAGTTTTGGTGCTTCTACACTATCAAACACTTTAAAGCCAATATCAGGAACTTGTTTTTTATCTTCTTCAAACATTCCTGTTTTGCTGTTTTCTTCTTCTATTTCGTTCTTAATTTTCTCACCTGCTCGTCTTAAACGTTCTATGGTAATGCTTGAAATTAATGGAGGTAAATTATTATCAATACAAAATTTGTAAGCAGGTTTGTCTTTTTTAATTGGCTCGTCTATTTGGCACAAAATAAATTTACGATTACCACCATCTTCTGCATTGAGTTGCATAACTGCATCACCCGTTGTGCCAGAACCTGCGAAGAAGTCAAGTATGATGGAATTGTCTTGAGTGTCGGACAAAATGAGTAAGTCCTTAATCAAAATAGAAGGCTTTGAAAAGTCGAATATCGCATTTTCTAAATTAAATAATGCTTTAAGTTCTTCTGTTCCTTTAGCATTAAGATATTTATCCTTCAAAATCGAAATAAATTGAGTGTACTTGCTTTTATTTCCTCGAAGTTTCTCATAAACAATGTAAGTTCCATCTTTTCGTATTTCAAAAATTACATCACCCTCATCTACAATTTTTTTCATTTTTGTTTTTCCCAATCTCCATCTTCCTTCACTACCGTCATTTCTTATTGGATAAACATCTTCTCCATTAGGACCCTTAATAGCGTACCACATTCCAGGTGAATCCAATCTTCGAGAACCTGCCCCCCATTTATTTAACTCTCTCCCTTTTGCATATTTCCCCTTTTTATCTGAGAGATTTAGTTCAAGCTCCTCTTTCTCAAAACCAATAAATTCTAAAGAGTTAATATCTTTTGCATAAACCAAAACAAAGTCGTGCGTTTCTCTAACAAACTTCGACTGACTACCTCCTTTTATAGACTCGCGAGTAAATTGAATGATTAAATTCTCTTCTCCAAAAATGTCATTGTCACAAAGTAGTTTTAAATTGGCTTGTTCGTTTTCGTCAATGCTAATAAATATAACACCGTCTTTGCTCAATAAATCTCGTGCTAACAAAAGACGTGGATACATAAACGCTAACCAACCGTTGTGGCTCTTCTTGGTTTTAAAGCTAAGATCCATTCTTTGAAAATCACTTTCGCTAAGGTTCGCCAAACCTAAAACTTCGGCTTCTTCTTTGTCAAATTTATCAGGATATACAAACTCGTCTTTGTCGGTGTTGTATGGTGGGTCAATGTAAATGCACTTAATCTTTCCACTATAATGGTTTTTCAAAATTTTCAAACTATCCAAGTTATCGCCTTTTAATACCAAGTTTTCTGTTGTGTCAATATTCTTGCTTAAAGTGGTATTGAGGTGTAATTCCTTTTCTGTCTTTTGAGCAATTTTGGCCCTGGCAAAGTTTCTGCCCACAAAATTTAAACCGTAACCGTTCACCTTTTCGTCTATTGGTAAACCTAAAATGGCTTTTAGTTCATTGAGATCAATTTCGTTGTCTTTAATTACGCTTGGATATTGTTCTTTAATGAAATTCAACAATTTGTTTTGGTTGTTTTCTGAACTAAAAACCGTAAATCCTGCATTTATAAAATCTTGTTCTGCCATTGTCTTATGCGTTATTTATCAATGCCGCTAATTGCGTTTTATTGATACGTTCTTTGAATGAAATTTTAATGTTTTGGTCTTTGTAGTGTTCGCCTAATGCCTCAAAATATTTTTTAGCAAAATCGATTTTTGTTCGTTCATTCTCTGGAATTGCAGTTAATGTATCATAACCTTTTGCTTCTACGACAAGGAAAACTTTGTTGCCCTCAGTACTTTTGATTGCATAACAAAAGTCAGGGTTGTATTTGCCTAAAGGAGTTTTAATTTCCAACTTTGGAAGCTTGCCAAATATTTCTATCTCAGGGATATTTTCATCATTTTCAATAATTCCTAATTCAAAATCACTGTCATATTCAATTACTTTTTCAAATACCCATTTATCTTTTAAGGAAAAATCATTTGTAATATCCTTTTGGAATTTTCCAACGCTTCCTATATCTAAATAGGTTTTCCCTTTTTCAGTTTTGAACACATCTGATAAAACAGTCCCGCTTATTCCGTCATATCTAACATTTGCTTTGATTTCAGAAACTATGTGTTTGTTTATTATTTGTTTAATGTCTTTTTGAGCCTGTGAAGGGTTATTACAAAGCATTTTGGTTTTAAAATCCTCACTTAACGAATTAAATATTTTTACAACAAAAGAAAGAGGTAACGAAGGTTTTTTGTTGTTAGGATCATTATTGGCTATCTCATAAACTAACTCTAAATAATCAACTTTACTTTTATGCGATACTCTGTTTTTTAATTCATATGTGACAGCGTCTCCTTGGTCAAGTTTATTTACATTTAATTCTGCTCGTATTGTTCTGA
Organism: Flavobacteriales bacterium; assembly: GCA_018401455.1. Classification (GTDB taxonomy): domain Bacteria; phylum Bacteroidota; class Bacteroidia; order Flavobacteriales_D; family Parvicellaceae; genus Parvicella. The sequence continues at coordinate 5,960 of JAGYKU010000083.1, read as the reverse complement.
GTAATTTTTCTTGAATATCTAAGGATTCTATGTCTTTTCTAATGTTTTGAATCAGTTGGCTTTCCTGTTCTGCGGTCAAAGTTTCCAACACGTAAAAAGCATTTTTATTGATAGCATTCCAAAGGTTTTGAAACTCTTGCAAATGCGCAGCCTTAATGAAAACTTTCTTTTTCTCTTTTTTCTTCTCGGCTTTCTGAACATAGGTGTTTGTGTCGGTTGCAAACAAGCTTTTAATTGCTTTTACCTGTTCTTCGGGCAAATTTTGTTTTATCAATAATTCAGCAAAATCGGGTGATTTTTCAAAAACATCAATGCCATCAACTGTTGCTTTAAAAATTATCATTTCACTGTTTTCCATTGTTTTGTAAATCTTGCGAACAGTCAAATCATCAAAACCTCCTTTTTCCTTAAGTAAAATTTTGAGTTGTTGTTCGGTGAATGTTTCAGAAATCAGGAATGAGTTACTTAAAATTTCGTTTTGAATACCTTCAACAAAACCATGTTCTTTACTTGATACAACCACATCAAGGTTATTTATTTTCCAAAAATCCTCTTGGTTGTCATTAAGGTTTTTGAGTGTGTATCGTTGTAGATTCTGGTTTACGCAAATTCGTAGACCTCGTCCAATTTGTTGCAGTTTAGATATTTCGCTTCCTTGATTGGAAAGTTTGCAGATTGTAAAAACATTTGGGTTATCCCAACCTTCTTGTAATGCCCAAATGGAGAAAATGAAACGAGTAGGGCTTTCAAACGACAATAATCTCTTTTTGTCTTTCAGAATTTCATCCACACCTGCTTTTACTTTTTCGTCTGCGTTTCCTTTGTCGCCTGAAAAATAACCTTTGTGAACCTGCAAAGTATTGTCACTGTCGTAATCGTTTTGCAAGAATTTGTAATAATCACTTGTTTGGTCGAGTTTTCTTATAAGCTCTGTATATTGCTTTTTATATTCTTCTTCAAAAATGGTTTTGACTTTTGGATTATCACCACGAAATAAACTGGTGTCGCTTTCCATAAAAAACAAAGTGAGTGATTTTACGTCTTGCTCAAATAGTGTCTTTTCTTTCTCAAAGTGTATTTTGATTGTTTCTTTAATCATTGACCGCAATGATTCGTCAGACAAAGAATAATCAACTTTCTCAATGGTATCGTCCGCTAGAACAACAGCGTCTTTCAGGATTTTTTTAATGCTTTTACCGTTAAAAACGCCACCAACACTTAATTGCCGTCTTGCTATAATTCCATTAGTTAAGGTACTTACGTTAGCGATATTTTTAGAGCCTACTTTTTCAATTCCAATAAGAGTATCAGTATTGTCAATCACGTCTTGCGTGTAGACCGTAATTTTCTTTACCAAGTTTTGTCGGAAAGAAGAAATACTGTCTAAAACATAAGCTACGTTGGAAAGAAACAAGCTGTCTTTCTTCTTCGGAAATGTTGCTCCAAAACGCAAAAAGTAGTTTTCAAATCCATCAAAGTATGTTTTAAATGCATTTCCTTCAAAACGATGAGGTTCATCCATTATAACAATTGGATTTAATCTTTTTAGGCATTCCAAATATGATTTTGGAGGTTCTTGATTCTTAATAAATAATTCAGGAGTATTAATTTCCTGCTCTAACGGTCGGTTTAGAATATTGTCTTTGTGGCTAAATGAACTAGGTGTCATTACCAAAACCGATAAATGCGAGGTGCCGATAAATTGTCTAACTGCTGAAATGTTTCCGCCTTCGTAAACAAAGGTTTCAATTTCCTTTTCTTTTTCGTTGGCGTAGAAGCTTTTGAAATAATTTTTTGTGTCTTCTAAGTTTGTTTTTGTTCCCTCTCTAATTGGAACTGTAGGAATAAGAACGATAAATTTTTTGCATCCGAAATTTTTGCTCAGTTCAAAAATGGTTTTGATAAACGTGAACGTTTTACCCGTTCCCGTTTCCATCATTATGTCAATGTTTTTAGTGTCTTGAACAGGAAAATTGTATTTGTTCTTTTTATGGTGTTCCGTCAGCACTTCACCGAAATTTGCTTTATGGCGAAGACTTTCAAATAGACTGATAATGTTATTTACACAGTCCTCTTGATACGCTTGTATTTCATATTGAAACTGTTTTGTCTCGTTTTTTATCGTCATTTATTCCTCTGATTTTCTAAGTTTTTCTTCATTTTCCTATTTTTCTTTTTGTAATGAAACGGAAGCTTACCTTTTAAACTTTTCGAGATACTCAAGATGTTCCTCAATTAATTTAACTCCCTCGCTTTCAACTTTGAACAACAGTTCTAACTTCTCCTTCATTGGAAGATATACCTGATCTAGGTTTTTCACCCACCATTTGTAGAATTTTATAGGATCATCTTTTAAAAGTATAGAAACTAAAACTGGTTGTTCATACCCCAAAAAATCAATTCGCTTTCTTACACCAAGTACTTTATTGTAATAATCCGGAAACTGCTTTAGAGCAGAATAAAGGGCATAATATGCTTCTTTTTGTAGTTTAATCTGTTTTTTCTCTATAAACTGGTGAAGTATAATTGGATTATATTTTAACCAATTAGAGAATGTTTTTGAGAGAATTTCACCGTCTTCTAACTGAATACTCAGACGAGTACTAGTTTTACACCATTCAATATTGGTTTCTTTCCCAACTAAACTGTCTACAATTTCATGATCCTCTGAAGTAATGTTTGGGGGCTCAATTTCTTGAGATAAGACTTGAATTAAGTCAATCGTATTAAACTCATCTGATGTGGGATACTTGGCAAACAAATCGTCGATTTCAACCCCCAAAAAGAAATCTTCAATAAAATCCCATCGGGTACTATCTTCAAACCTATTCAAAAAGAAATGATCGAATATTTTGGAACTAACATTATGTTTATTTCTAGTTTTCTCTAATAGTGCATTTTCGTAAGAACTAGCAAGATCCTTTTCTATTTTCTTTACATCGTTGATACGAACAAATATCATTGGATTTTCTCCTCCAATTGCACTGTAAGACCCTAAACCTAATGACTCAAGCCACAAACCAAGTCGAAAAACCAAAGCTGCACCACTATCCTTATAAGTCATATATCGAACTGCTCTACTCGTTTGTCCATTAAATAATGAACCGAGTCTCTTTCTTAATGAGGCAATCTCACTTTCAAATCCTCTGCTAAAAACTTTATAAGTTTCTATATCACCTTGTTTTCTTCTCTGTAAAAAATTGTTCTTATCATCATTAACTCCAATAAAAGAATGACTACTACTTGAGTAGGTGTCTAATAGAAACTTTGCGATTTTATCGCTGTGATCAATATCTAGCAGATCCTGAAATTCCTCCTTAGTAAAGTACTTGTTCTGGATTTTTGATATAACCTCCTTAATTCGAAAAAAAACTTCATCAATGCGTTGAAATACATATTGAATGTCTGCGTCTACAAGGACCTCTATTTTTAATTGAGGTGTAACATCATATTTCTCAGTATCAAATAACTTGTTCGTGTAAAACTTATACTTTAAGTAAGGGAAGTTTTCATTTTTAAAATACCTCTTCCATAATTTCTCAAGATCTATAGAAACAATTACAAATCCTTTTTCGTTCAGGAGCGGATAATTAATCTCTTCAAAAGATCCTTTATAATCTCTTTGAAATAATTGATACTCCGACTTTGTTAATCGTGCAAAAACTTTTGAGAATAACTTCTTTGGTCTGGCAATAACCACATTATACCTAAATCGACTTAGGTAGTCTTTCTCAATCATCATTAAGGCTGTTAGCACCTTTTGATCTATGTCATTATTACTCTGAAAAATATGGCTAAAGTCATCTACTGAAAAAAGTAGGTTTTGACTTTTCTCTCTTTTTACCGCTTGATATAATTTTTCAAGAACTAAACGAATTTGAAATTGTTTGAGCGAAGACATGCCAAACAATTGAGTCATATATCTCTTATCTTGGGGAGAATAATTCAAAGCTGCCCAACCTTCAAGATTTTTATCTCTAGCAAGTCTTCCAATCTCTTGAATATAATCCGGCAAATGACCAGATGGTGCGTGGTGATACACAACTTGAATATCAGAGATATCTATTCCCATTCCAAATGCCTTTGTACAAATCATTACTCTTGATTCGCCCCTCACAAAACGTTGATAGGATTTTTCTTTGGCATCCATGTCAAGCCCTCCAAAATACACATCTGCAATTTCCTCTTTAGCCTTTTCAACCTGATAAAAAATTTCAGAAACCTGTTTTCGGTAAGGGGCATATACTAATGTCTTTACCTTGGATTGATCGTGTAACCCAAGAATAAAGTTCACAGTTTGATTAATCTTCCATGAATCAAACTTTTTCTTTTCATCTGGAAAAGTATTATTCAAAACAAAGTGAATATCATCTCTTCGAACCGATCCTATAAACATATAGGGATTAGTCATTTCTAGACTAGATAACGTATCAAAAACCATGTCATTCATGCCACCATATACTGCCGTTGCAGTTACGGCAACAATTGGAAAGGTCAACCCTTCGTGTTTTTTAATTTTTCTGATATGGTTACCTAAAAACCAATAGTCTATTCTGAAATCTCTTCCCCAAGTAGTTATTAAATGCGCTTCATCAATTATTAATAGACTTAACCTTCTGCTTCCGATAAAGTGATCAATAGAGTATGATAGTAATAACTCAGGTGAAAGATATAGTACATCAATCCTTCCTGATTTGGTATCCTCGATTACTTGCTCTCGATCTAAATAACTGAGTTCGGAATTGATATAAGCTACCTTAGTAAACCCCCTCTCCATTTTTATCGCCCTAACCTGGTCTTTCATAAGTGCTATTAAAGGAGAAACTACGATTGTGACATCTCCATTTGCCGAATTGAAAAATGCAGGGATCTGAAATAACAATGACTTTCCTGAGCCTGTTGGTGCAGTTAAAAACACATCTCGAGGCATTTGTCCTGCTTTACCAGACTTTATCTCCTTAATAATCAAATCAACGACATTGCCTTGAGAAATGGTCATCAGTTCATTTGAAATATCGGGGTCTTTATAAATCTGTATTTCTCTGAAACTCGCGTCTAATCCCCAATACTGATCCAGTAGTAATTCTGACTCTTCAGAAATGGGGTCAAATTCAACAAGATCGTTTATCGCTCTAACAGATATTTTGAGTCCACTCTGAAATCCATAACAGAAAAGTCGCTCAAGACGGTTAATGAAGTTAGAATCAATCGGATATTTTGAAGAGCTAACAATGTGAATGGAATTCTCTAATCCACTTTCTAAAAAATCCGATAGAGCAATTTCAATATCCTGAATGTTTGAAATATCAATACTAGAAGATCCTGGATGTTTATTGGCAAGTAATTCCTTAGGATTTACATGGATCAATACTGTCTCAATCTCTGACTCGTAACTCTGGATATAAAAAAATCGTTCCCCAACTTTTACATGCTCTACGTGATGTTTCGGCATTCGTACATCTCTCGCCTCAATACTCTCCCCTTCTAATTTTTGTAAGTACTCTGCTTCATTTAGTGGAAAATAAACACGTAAATCGTCTCTTAATATTATAGCTCGCTCTTGAACAGCCTTTTCAGTAATAAACTCTGTTAGTTTAATAAATTGAGCTAGTGTTAGTATGTGTTGGCCCTTACTAGCAATAATCTTAAAGTTTTCAGCAAACCATTCATAGTCAAAGTTTCCATCAATCATTTGAGAAGTAAAAGATTGTGGAATGGCAATTGGGTAGGAACTTTCTACCAAAAGCTCTATCTCTTTAATTGGCCAGCCATCAAGAATGATGATTTTATCCTCAAATTTGTCTAAGATCGCAGAAAGTGTACTTTGATAAAAGTTTAGCATATCATTCAATTATATTACTTCACCACCCCCTTCAAATGCTCCCATATCATAACCATAGCTAGGGTATCTAACTCACAATACTTTTTAAGCCCAGAAACAAGTTCTTCGCGCTCTTTAT
>JAGYKU010000082.1 GCA_018401455.1 Flavobacteriales bacterium | reverse complement strand
TTGGATCCTTCTTCGGATATCATGATTACAACTGGAGGTTCTGAGGCTTTGATTTTTGCTTTTCAAACTTGTTTAGAGCCTGGTGATGAAATAATTATCCCAGAACCTTTTTATGCCAATTACAATGGTTTTGCTGTTACTTCCAACATTAATGTTGTTCCCGTAACAGCTAAGATTGAAGATGGATTTGCATTACCTCCAATTGAAGAATTCGAAAAGAAAATCACTCCAAAAACCAAAGGAATTTTAATATGTAACCCTGGTAATCCTACAGGATATTTATATAGCAAAGAAGAATTAGAAACCTTAAAAGATATCGTATTAAAACATGATTTGTTTTTGTTTGCTGATGAAGTTTACAGAGAATTTTGCTACGAAGGTTTTCAACATACGAGTTGCCTTTCGCTAGAAGGTTTAGAACAAAATGTTGTATTGGTGGATTCCGTTTCTAAAAGATACAGCATGTGTGGCGCAAGAGTGGGTGCATTAATAAGCAGAAACAAAGAAGTAATGTCGATGGCGCTTAAATTTGGACAAGCAAGATTGTCTCCGCCTACTTTTGGACAAATTGCAGGTGAAGAAGCCTTAAAAACTCCACAAAGTTATTTTGATGGTGTAATAGAAGAATACGTTCAAAGAAGAGATATTTTAGTGGATGGTTTGAATAAAATTCCAGGAGTGACTTGCCCAAAACCCGCTGGTGCATTTTATGCAATTGCAAAATTACCTATTGATAATGCAGATAAATTTTGCCAGTGGTTATTAGAAGACTTTGAATATCAAAACCAAACTGTAATGATGGCTCCTGCAACTGGATTTTATGCAACTGAAGGATTAGGTACTCAAGAAGTGAGATTGGCTTACGTATTGAATCAAGAATCGCTAAAAAATGCTGTAAAATGCTTGGAAGAAGCATTGAAAATATATCCAGGGAAAACATCCTAAATGAAGTTTGGAGTAACAGACGAAAATATAGATGCTATTGATTTTTCGCTACCAGAAGTTGATCTACAATTTTTGGATTTAGGTGAAAAAATCCCTTATAATCAAGTTGAGTTTAGATTTGGTGCACCTGTATGGGCAGACAAAAACTATGTTGGAACTTTATATCCACAAAAAACACCTCAAAGGTTGTTTTTGAATGCTTATGCTCAAAAACTAAATAGCATTGAAGTAAATGCTACTCGATTTGGGACACCCAAAATATCTACTATACAGAAATGGAAAGATAGCGTTCCTTATGATTTTAAGTTCTCTTTGAAAATTCCACAAGTCATTACACACAGAAAGGACATGAATGACGACATTGCAAAATACAGGCTCGATGAGTTTTTTGTAGCATTAGATACTTTGGGGAAAAATAATGGAATTTCTTTTGGTGTTATGCCGAACTATCTGAAATTTGACGACTTAAAAAAATTAGAAACATTTGTTTCTAGATTGCCAAAAGATGTCTTATTTGCTATTGAATTTAGAGATGCAAGTTGGTTTACTCCAACTGCCATTAACGATTGGTTTCCTATTCTTAGAGAAAATAACATTATCGCCATCAATACTGCTACCTATGAAAGAAGAGATGTGTTGCAATTGAAATTGACCAACAAACATCTTTTTGTACGTTATGTTGGAAAATATTTTCACCCATCTGATAAAGTTAGAATAGACAATTGGGTCGCCAAAATAAAAGAACTTATAGATCTTGGAGCCGTGCATCATGTTTGGTTTTATGTTCATCAACCTGGAGAAAACAGACAATGGATAGTAGACTTTTTTAATGATTTTATCTGCAAACTTAATAAAAGTATGCATTTGAATTTGAAATTAATTGAATAGAAATCTCTGTTGAAAGTTGAAAGTCTAAATTTTCTTAATTTCATTTTCTAATTGTATCAATATCAAATTATCAACTTCAATTTTTAGACTTCTCCACTTCAGTCGAAGTGACAAATGTTTTTAAGTGAGAAAAATTATCAAATTATCAAATTATCAAATTATCAAATTATCAAATCAATAATTTATCACAAAATCTCCTTTTTCATATTTTGGATTCAAAAAAACAATTCCCATTTCAAAAATATCTATTGTAACTGTTACTCTGGGATGTTTCTGAATTATTTTCCAAGCCTCATACATTTCTTTAGACCAGTGAATGTCGTCAAATACAAAAATGGCATCCTCTGTTGCTTTTTCTAACAACCATTCAAAATAACGTAAAGTCGGTTCTTTCCTATGGTTTCCATCGATAAAAATAAAGTCGAAATGATTGTTTGAATTCATATTTCCCATATACTTAGGGAGGGTTTCATCAAAATTGCCTATTTGAATATCAACATTTTTTACATCAATAAATTGCATGTTCTCTTTTGCAATTTTGGCAATTTCTGGGCAACCTTCAAATGTTATCACTTTGGATTCTGAATTTGCCTTAGCGATATATCCTGTTGAAAGCCCCAAAGATGTTCCCAGTTCTATGCAATTTTTAAAATTATTTTTTTCGATAATTCTAAAAAGCACTTTTGCGTATTTAGACCTTTTGGATGCAGATTTTGCAATGGATTTTACCATTCGTTCATTAGCATTAGAACTTTTGCTTCCTGCACCAAAATCTGTAACTTGAATACTTCTTTGGTCGCTCCACATTTTTTTTCGCAACATATCCATCGTTACAAACGCATAATAATCACACTCTTCGTCAAAGATATGCTTTGCTATTTTTTGCAAATCTTTATCTTTAATACTGTAAACAGATTTTGCTATTAGGCTGTATTTTATATATGAAAGTATTTGAAAAATCAAAAGTGTTTACCGTTTTTTAAATGATTGTTGTAATTTTAGCCGCTAAATTAATTTTTTTTTAATGAAAATCATTCTAACCTTCAAGTTAATTGCCTTATTTGTGCTCAGCACAGTTGCGCAAAATCATTTCAATACCAATGGCGTGCACTCTAAAAATGTTCCTCATATCGTTTTTACAAATGCTACAATTCACATAGATGGTGACAACATAATCAATAATGGAATGTTGATTATCAAAGATAACAAAATTGTATATGTAGGTGCAAAAACTAAAATTTCTGACAATATCATCGAACATGATTTGAAAGGAAAACATATTTATCCTTCTTTCATAGAACTAAATAGCGATTTTGGTATTACCAAACCCAAAGATAAACCGAGAAGTAATTCACCTCAATATAATTCCTCAAAGAAAGGAGCATATTATTGGAATGAAGCCATCAAAACAGAGGAAAATGCTATAGACCAATATTTATTTGACGATAAAGAAGCCGAAAAATTAAGAAAAAGTGGTGTCGGTGTGATTGTCTCGAACAGTCAAGATGGTATTTCAAGAGGAACAGGAACGCTTACTGCTCTTACAGATAAGGAACATAACCAAATTATTGAAGGAAAAATTTCGAGTCATTTTTCATTCCAAAAAGGAAATTCAAGACAAGCCTACCCTTCTTCATTAATGGGTTCTATTGCGCTTTTGAGACAATATTACTATGATTTGGAATATTATAAAAACAATAAAACTGCTGTAAAAACCAATTTAACTTTAGATGCAGCTCTTGAGCAAACTGAATTTCCAAAATTCTTTACCGTTAGAGATAAATTATCTATTCTAAGAGCAGAAAAAGTAGCCAAAGAATTTAACCTCAAGTTCCATTATATTGGAAATGGTGATGAATATCAAGAAATTAAAACCTTAAAAGAAAACATAGAAAGCACACTTATTATTCCTCTGAACTTTCCTAAGCCTTTTGATGTTGAAGATCCTTTTGATGCGAAATATGTTTCTTTGGCTGATTTAAAACATTGGGAAATGGCGCCATCAAATCCTTATTTATTGCAAAAAGAAGGAATTCAGTTTGCTATTTCCACTCAAGGGATTGAAAAAGATGAAGATTTCTTCAAAAACTTAAGACTTGCGGTTCAAAGAGGTTTATCGAAAAGTTATGCAATTAATGCTTTGACTAAAATTCCTGCACAAATTATTGAAAAAGAAAGCATTTTAGGTTCTTTGGAAAAAGACAAATTAGCCAATTTTATTATTACTTCTGACGATATTTTTAATGAAGGTGCATTGCTTCACGAAAATTGGGTTCAAGGAAGTCAGTTTATTATAAACAGTTACGATGTAGTTGATGTAAGAGGAACTTATAATCTTAATGTCAATCAAATTATTAGAACTTTAAAAGTGACAGGAACACCATCCAAACCTAAAGGTTCTTTGGAATACAATATTGTAACAGACAGCGTAAGTGCTTCCGGTGATTTGGTAATCGACAAAGTAACTGGTAAACCTATAAAAACTACCAAAGAAAAGAAAGTTGATGCTAAAATCAATGTAAGTAAAGACTTCATTAATGTATCATACGAACTTGCTGAAGGAAGTTACAGATTAAGTGGTAATATTAATTTTGATTCAGGTAGTTGGGATGGAAAAGGTCAGATGCCTTCTGGCGAATGGACAGATTGGACTGCGATAAGAAAAGAGAAAAATAAAACGGATGCTAAAAAATCAGAAACTGTTAATGACACCATTGTAAGCACTAAATTTAATTATCCAATGATGGCGTATGGATGGGATTCTTTGCCCGTACAAAGACCTATTTTAATCAAAAATGCTACTGTTTGGACTTTGGAAGGCGAAGGTAAAATGCAAGCAGATGTTTTGGTAAGAAATGGCAAAATTGCTTCCATTGCCAAAATTTTGGATGTTGTTGACAAAACTACTTTGGTTATTGATGGAAAAGATATGCACCTCACACCTGGTATTATTGACGAGCATTCACACATTGCAATTTCTCGTGGCGTAAATGAAGGTTCTCACGCAATTACAGCAGAGGTTAGAATTGGTGATGTATTAAATAATGATGATGTAAATATATATAGACAATTGGCAGGTGGTGTTACGGCTGTTCAATTATTACATGGTTCAGCTAATCCTGTAGGAGGTCAAAGTGCTTTAATAAAACTAAGATGGGGACAAACGCCAGAAAAAATGAAGATAGAAGGCGCAGACGGATTTATTAAATTTGCATTAGGAGAAAATGTGAAGCAATCCAATTGGGGAGATTATAATTCAATAAGATTTCCGCAAACTAGAATGGGCGTAGAACAAGTATATTACGATGCATTCATCAGAGCTAAAGAATACGAAAAAGCATGGCAAACTTTTGAAATAGAATCGAGCAAAAAGAAAAATAACGCTATTGCCCCAAAAAAAGACATACAAATGGAAACTTTAGTGGAAATCATCAATAGCAAAAGATTTATTTCTTGCCATTCTTATGTACAATCAGAAATTAATATGTTGATGCATGTTGCCGATTCAATGGGATTCAAAATCAATACTTTTACTCATATTTTGGAAGGCTATAAATTGGCAGACAAAATGAAAACACATGGAGCAGGTGGTTCTACTTTTTCTGATTGGTGGGCTTATAAATATGAAGTAAATGATGCCATTCCTTACAATGCTTCTTTGATGAACCAAATGGATATTGTGACTGCCATCAATTCTGATGATGCTGAAATGGGAAGAAGACTCAATCAAGAAGCTGCAAAAGGAATGAAATATGGAGGAATGTCAGATGTTCAGGCACTGAAAATGGTCACATTAAATCCAGCAAAATTATTGCATCTTGATGATAGAATGGGGTCCATAAAAGAAGGTAAAGATGCTGATTTAGTGCTTTGGACTGCACATCCTTTGAGTATATATGCTAAGGTTCAATATACTATTATTGATGGTATTATATACTATGACCAATCAAGAGATTTGCAAATGCAAAAAGAAATGGAAACTGAAAGAACTCGCATCATCAATAAAATGATTCAGGAGAAAAACAATGGTGCGCCAACTCAAAAAGTGGTGGGCAAAAAAGAAAGAACACACGTTTGTACTTCTATTGACGAAGATGAGTTATAAAATTTAATTAAGAGAAAGATAATGAATACTATACAAAATAAAACCAGCCTTTTTTCATTAGTGTTAATGACGGCCTCATTAATATTGATGACTTCAAGTATTTTTGCTCAAGATGCTCCTGCACCTGAAAATTCAAAAAAAATCCTTTTGATTAATGCAAAAGCACATATTGGCACCGGAAAAGTAATTGACAAATCGGCTATAGGTATTGAGAATGATAAAATAGTACTTGTAAAAGATGCACTTGCATACACCTACAAGGCAACAGATTATGATACGATTATTGACTTAAAAGGAAAACATATATATCCTGGATTTATTGCTCCCAACACTACTTTAGGTCTTACAGAAATTGAAGCAGTGAGAGCATCTGTAGACGAAAGAGAAGTAGGCATTTTTAATCCGCATGTTCGTTCTTTGATTGCTTACAATACAGATAGTAGAGTTACTCCTACCGTTAGAACAAATGGTGTTTTAGTAGGACAAATTACTCCAAGAGGAGGTATTATAAGTGGCACATCATCTATTGTTCATTTTGATGCATGGAACTGGGAAGATGCTGTTTACAAAGAAGATGATGGAGTGCATTTGAACTGGCCAAATTCCATCGAAAAAAGAGGTTGGTGGGCAGAACCTGGCCCTACTAAAAAAGCAGAAAAATACACAGAAAAAATTACCGAAATCGAGCAGTTTTTTGATATTGCGAAAGCGTATCACAACCAAAAACCAAAAGATAAAGAATCAATTGATGTGAGATTGGAAGGAATGAAAAAAATATTTAGTGGCGAAAGTAATTTGTACATTCATGCTTCATTATATAGAGAAATCAATGACTTAATTAATTTCAAAAAGAAATACAATATCGCAAAAGTTGTAATTGTTGGTGGCTATGATAGTTATCTTTTGGCAAAAAAACTCAATGAAAATAAAATCGCAGTAATCTTACAAAGAGTTCATAGTTTACCAGAAAGACCAGAAGACGATGTAAATCTTCCTTACAAATTGCCTAAAATACTTTCTGACGCTCAAGTTCTTTTTTGTATAGAAAACTCTGGCGATATGGAACAAATGGGAACAAGAAACCTCCCTTTTTATGCAGGAACAGCAGTTGCGTATGGTTTGGATTATGAAATGGCTGTTGCTTCACTTACGTTGAATGCTGCAAAAATTCTTGGAATCGATCATAAACTAGGTTCTCTAGAAGTAGGCAAAGATGCAACTTTGTTTGTTTCTGAAGGTGATGCTTTAGACATGATGACCAACAATGTGATAATGGCAATGATACAAGGAAGAACTCTAAATTTGGACAATCATCAAAAAAGAAATTACGAAAAGTACAAAGAGAAATTTGGTTTGGAGTAACATTTTTTTATTGAAAGTAAATCTTCTTAAATTTAAGAGTACCTTTGTATCATAAAAAACATAATCATGAAAAAATCAAATACTTTTGTTCTTACTTTATTATTCGTTTCTTTGCTAATCTTCAACAATTGTAAAAAAGGAGAAAATGATCCTTTTTTATCTCTCAAATCAAGAGATGCAAGAATAACATCTACATGGAAATTAGTAAAATCAGAGAACACTACTGTAAATACTTATATTTTTTCGGGAACAACTAACACTGATACTTACACTAGCATTTTTGACGGAAATAATATGACCGACTCATATAATGGAGTAAGTTCTTCAACCTACCCATATTCTATGGAATTTGATATTCAAAAAGACGGTAGATATACAGTCACAATCATCGAAGACGGAGACACTGATATAGATACAGGATTCTGGTGGTGGCTTAATGATACTAAGAAAAAAACTAGAATTGCTTTTGATGATGATTATGACTCTTTTGAAGTCAATCAGTTAAAAAGTAAAGAACTTATTCTAAAACAAGAAAGTTATTATAAGGAAACAAATCAGAATGGTGATATCACTGAATCAACAAGTACAGTGATTATGACTTTTGAAAAGAAATAATCATTTTTGTAGATATTCTAAAACCAAACTTGCTGTTTTTTGGCTTGCTCCTACTCCTCCGCAATCTTCTATTAGTTGATTGTAATCTGATAACATTTTTTTTCGTTTGGAATGTTCTTCGTCTAAAAGATGTTTCAATTCTTTATCAATATTTTCTTTGGTGAGTTCGTTTTGAATCAACTCTTTCACCACTTCTTTGTCCTCAATTAAGTTGACCAATGAAATATATTTTACTTTTATAATTCTTTTGGCAATATGATAAGACAAAGCATTTCCTTTGTAACAAACCACTTGAGGTACTTTAAATAAAGCAGTTTCCAAAGTTGCTGTTCCAGAAGTAACCAAACCTGCATAAGCATTATTCAACAAATTGTAGGTATCTCCCATTACCAAATCTACATTTTCGTTGGTAATAAAACTTCTATAGAAAGTCTCATCTTGAGATGGTGCTCCAGCTATGATAAATTGATAATCTGGATATTGCTCTACTACAGATAACATTATCGGAAGTTTAACGCTGATTTCTTGTTTTCTACTTCCTGGCAATAGTGCAATTATTTTTTTATCTCCATTTAATTGATGTTTTGATAAAAACGCTTCCTTAGTCAATGCTACTTTTCTAAACTGTTCAATGGCATCTATCAATGGATGTCCAACAAAGGTGACATTATAACCTAAGTTTTCGTAAAAAGGTTTTTCAAAAGGTAAAATCACATACATTTGATCGACCACTTTTTTGATTTTCTTCACTCTCGATTGTTTCCATGCCCAGACTTGTGGAGAAATATAATATAATGTAGGAATATTATGTTCTTTACAAAAATCTGCCATTCTCAAATTAAACCCTGGATAATCTATAAAAATTATTGCATCTGGTTTAAAATCTACAATTTGTTCTTTGCACAGTTTAAAATTTTTGCTGATGGTTCTAATATTCGTAATGACTTCCCAGAAACCCATGAAAGCTAATTCTCTATAATGTTTTAGAATATTTACACCTGCTTTTTCCATCAGGTCTCCACCCCACCCTTTTATTTCAATATTGGGTTTTTGAAGTAATAATTCTTTGACTAAATTGGAACCATGCAAGTCCCCAGATGCTTCACCAGATATGATAAATAACTTCATTAATGCATTAAAAATATTAATCCTAAAAACATTATTGTTATGAATATTAAACCTTTTAATGCTTTATCCATTTTCCATTGAAAAAACAAAAAATAAAATGCTAACATATTGGGTAACAAACTAAATGTAAGAATTTCCATATAATAATTATTCTTCCCCATCAACAAATTCCAAAAACCTTGTATTGTGTATGAATTTGTAGGATCTTTTACCCATTTAGATAGAAAAAAACCTATTACAGTTAATATCAAACCTAAAGCAAGTCCGACCCATACATTATCTAATTTCTTTTTAATAACTTCCAATTTCATTTTTTCTTGCAGATTATCGACTGACAAAGTTAATGATATTTATTTTTTAGTAGCATTTTAATTATTTATATAGTAATTATATCCTAAAGTTTTAATTAACAAATTTTATCAAGAAAATAGTTTTGTTTAAATCAAAAAAGATTATCTTCGTCAACGAATGGGAAATTTAGTTATCATACCTACTTATAACGAAAAAGAAAACATCGAAGCAATCATAGATGCTGTTTTTTCGCTACCTGTTCAGTTTGAAATCCTAATTGTAGATGATGGTTCTCCTGATGGTACTGCAGATATTGTAAAAGAATTACAAAAAAAATTCCCTGGTTTTCTTCATATAGAAGAAAGAAAAGGAAAATTAGGACTTGGTACTGCCTATATTCATGGATTCAAGTGGGCTTTAAAAAATGAGTATGATTTCGTATTTGAAATGGATGCTGATTTTTCTCATGACCCCAAAGATTTACCAAGATTATTAGAAGCATGCAAACCTGAAGGTGTTGGAATGTCAGTTGGATCTAGGTACTGCAAAGGTGGAAAAGTTAAAGACTGGCCTTTGGGAAGATATTTAATGTCTTATTTTGCTTCACTATATGTAAGAATCATGCTTTGGATCAACATCAAAGATACTACCGCAGGATTCAAATGTTATAAAAAAGACGTGCTCCAAAAATTAGATTTAGATGATGTTTGGTTTATTGGTTATGCCTTTCAAATTGAAATGAAATATTCTACATTAAAATCAGGCTTCAAAGTTGTAGA
>JAGYKU010000081.1 GCA_018401455.1 Flavobacteriales bacterium | reverse complement strand
GAATCAAGTATTTTTTCTGGTAATGTAACTACTGGTAAAATGGATGTTGTTCAGCCATTTTTTGGAGTAGGTTATAGAAGTAATCTCAACGACAGAATGTTTTTTGAATACGAATTCAAAACAGGTTATGGAATGCTATTTACACACTCCAACAATTGCACTCAACCATTCAGACAAGAAAACATCGCTTTGGAACCCAAAGTTAGTTTTTACTACAAAAGTTCTGAATTATTATATTTTGGATTAAGTGTTAATTATAATATTATCAACTCTAAATTTTCCCCTGATAATCTTTGCTTGACTAATTTCCCAGGGATTCCATTGGAAGCATCCAATGGTATTTATCAATACTTTTCTATTGGTTTTGGATTTTATGCAATCATTCCAAGTTTTAAATAGTGTGATTTTAACAAAATATAGAATTTTTATTACATAAGTTTTCACTATTTTTGGCATTCAATTTTATAGAATGATTAGATTTTTATGGTGTGTTATTTTCTTTTCCTTAATTAGTCAAGGTATTTCACAAACAACAATAGGTAACAAAAGAGCCATCGACACTTTGATGATGGGTAAAGATACGGTGGTTATTTTTGCAGACAAAAGTTGGGAATATCTCAGAATGATCAATTTTGATGGTGTTACAAATCCTTATTTACATGCTTTGGCAAAGGAATTAGGCTGGGAAGAAGATTGGGTAAATGATGTCCCTTACACCTACAAAAATAATCTTTCTGCTCTTGAAGATACGGTGTGGCTTTGTGTTGTAGATGATGAAAATAGTGAATTTTGTATGCCGCATCCAGGAATGGTTACTTCAACATTTAAATACAGAGGAAAACGTTTTCATTATGGAATTGATGTAGATTTAGAAACCGGAGATTCACTTCGTGCAGCATTTAATGGAATTGTTAGGTATGCTCAATTTAATGATGGAGGTTTTGGAAATTTAGTTATTATCAGACATTACAACGGACTTGAAACTTATTACGCCCACCTTTCTCAATTATTAGTCGTTCCCAATCAAGAAGTAAAAGCTGGAGATGTCATTGGTCTTGGAGGAAATACTGGAAGATCCTTTGGCGATCATTTACATTTTGAAATTCGACTGTATGGAAATGCGCTAAACCCAGAAGAAATAATAGATTTTGAGAAAAATGAACTCAAGAAAAATAACCTTTTGGTAAATGGACAAATGTTTATTTACAATAAATCTTCCAACACTTATTCGTCTAGCACTTCAAAATCTAGTAGTTCTTCTAGTACAGATAAAAATGCAAGTGTTCACACC
Organism: Flavobacteriales bacterium; assembly: GCA_018401455.1. Lineage (GTDB taxonomy): Bacteria > Bacteroidota > Bacteroidia > Flavobacteriales_D > Parvicellaceae > Parvicella. The sequence continues at coordinate 8,995 of JAGYKU010000081.1, read as the reverse complement.
ATAAAATCGGGTGATTCACTTTATTATATCGCTTTGAAATACGGCACTACCGTTGACAAGTTATGTAAATTAAACAATATGAAATCGACAGATATTCTTCATATCGGACAAAAAATTAAATTGAAGTAATATTACGTCACATCAAATCCGCTGATATATTTCGTGTTTTTGATGATTTCATTTTGAATGTCTTCATCACAATGGAGAAAAAATATTTGCATTGTAATACTAGGTCTTTTCTGAATTTTATCCATCATCCCCAATTGTTGAGACTGCGTTAATTCTTCAAAATGTATATCATTATGGTCTAAATATATCATAGACTTGTATAGTTTTTCTACGGATAAAATATGTTCCAATAATTTAAAAAAATCTGACCTATCTTCATAATAAAATTGCTCCACCGCAATAAAACGAAGTCGTTTTCCTTCTGCTAATCTATTCACAATTGGGATTTTTGGCAATACATTTCGCATAATGAAATTATTGGAAGGATAGTTATGTACTTCCCAATTTACTACGCTGTATTGAATTACAGAGTTATTAGTTGTCGATATGGTTTTGAAATAATCATCTTCTGCTACATTGCTGTATAAAGCCAAATGTTTGTATTTTTCTTGAAGAAATTTATTTGCAATAGCATCATCAATTTTGGCAATATTTTTAAGTTTCTTTGGAAAAAACCTACTAAAATAAACAGGTGAAAATACACCCATTTTTTTTGGCTCAAAATGATTGCTAACAGATTGAGATTTTAAATTTTTCTGTTCGATGTAAGCATAAAATATAGTTGGTTCTTTGATGGTATTTCTATAATATGCTTCTACTTTTTGAGTAAGTAATTTCCCTAAACCTTTGTTTTGAAAAATAGGATTCACACTAAAATATCTAATGTAGAAAGCATCCACATATTTGTTTAAACTTTTTACAAATACTTCCCTCTTGCAATACACCGCTACAGCACACAATTCGTTACCTTCCCAAAGTGTATGAAATTGCGCTCCTTTGATAGATTGAAGTTTTCTAGCAATGTCTTTATGTTGAAGCAACAAACCTCCTTTGGTACCGTAGATAGTTTCGGACAATAATTTCTCTACTTTAATACAAGGTTTCGTATCGAAATGATATTTGTAATTTTCCGTATTCACTTTTATATCAATAAACTAATTCTAATTTCATAAATTAAACTAATATCATTCCGACTCTATTATAATAAGACTGAGAGTGTCTTTACTGAGTTGAGGAATCTTTAAACTTAAAGGAAATAGACTTCTCAACTTCATTTCATTCCGTTCGAAGTGACATATAAACAAAATTATTCTATGGATTAAAGAACTTATTTGTTTTCATCTATTATGATTGTGCATATTCAATTACAATTTTAGTACTTTTGCAAAGCACAACAAAAGTACATAATTTTTAGAAATAGCAGTTTTGCGTTCATCAAATAAGAGTTTTATATGATAGAAATAGAAGATAAATTAATTTCTTTGGATATTTTTGAGAAGAAATTTGTCTGTGACCTAAATGCTTGCAAAGGGGCTTGTTGTGTAGAAGGGGATTCTGGAGCACCACTCACTTATGAGGAAATTGATATCATCGAAGAAAATATCGAGAAAATAAAACCTTATATGAGAAAAGAAGGTTTGGATGCGATTGAAAAAACAGGTATTTTCTATATGGACGAAGATAACGAACCTGTCACGACATTAGTAAATGAACAAGAATGTGCGTTTGTATTTTTTGATGAAAACAATATTACCAAATGCGGTATCGAAAAAGCGCATAGTGAAGGCAAAATAGATTTCAAAAAACCCATTTCCTGTCATTTGTATCCAATACGAGTGGCGAAATTCAGAAAGTTTGAAGCAGTAAATTACAGTCAATGGGATATTTGCAAACCTGCGTGTGCTTGTGGTAACAAACTAGATGTTCCTGTCTATAAATTCCTAAAAGAACCTATCATAAGAAAATGGGGAAATGCTTTTTTTGAAGAGTTGGAAAAAGTAGCGAAAGAGCTATAGTTTCGCCAAAATCAATCTATTAAAAGCCATCACAAAAAAGGAATAAATCATTCCGAGTAATAAAAGCGAAAATAGTGATAGCGGGAAAACAGTACTTGGACTCAACATGTGTTCAACGTTGTTGTAGTTCATTTCTTGAATGTCGTCAGCAGATTTCCCAGAAAAGTTTTCGGGAGATTCTTCCATTTTTTCTTTCAAATCATCCACAGCTTCTTTTTCCTGAAGTCCAGATATAATTTGTTCTTTTCTCATTTCGGGATAAGAAGGATCTAACACAGAAAAATATAACAACAGAAATGAAGACACAATTATAGAATAAACAGCAGCGGTCGTAATTCCCATTTTTAAATCCACAATCATACTCAAGCCACCTTTTTTATTTCTGTTAAAGTTGATTAATATCGATAAAGCAACTCCAATCAACAAAATTAAACTATTGGCGCCTAATGCTAATAAAATAACGTTCCTATCTTGATTGATACCTGACAATAGTAAAATTAACTCCAAAAGAATGTAAATTCCTGAAGCAATTAAACCCATTTTAATTGGAAACTTCATGAACAGTGTCTTTAATTTCAGATTTTGAAGCTTCTTCGTTTTCTGAATTTTTGTTTTTATTTCTTTTGAAAATGCTAAAATCTCCTTTTCCAGAACCGAAGAATTTTTTGTTGAAAACGAGCATTGTAATCACACCTCCAGAAACTGCCATGTCGGCAACATTAAAAATAGGAGGAAAAACTTCTTGTCCTCCAAATCCCCAAGGCATAAATTCTGGCCAATAAAATTCTATATGAATCATATCTACCACATGTCCCATTAAGAATCCTGCATAGCCACCTCCCTCAGGCATAAATGTTGCCACTTCTGGGTAACTATGAGAAAACATCAAACCATAGAAAGCACTGTCAAAAAGATTGCCTAAAGCACCTGCAAAAACTAAAGATACTGACAAGATGAGCCCTTTGTGCACTTTATTTTCGATTAAGTTTCGAATCACAAAAGCAATAACGATAATAGCAATTACTCTGAAAAGACTCAAAAGTATTTTGCCCCATTCACCTCCCCAAGTCCAGCCAAAAGCCATTCCCTCGTTTTCTATAAAGTGAATGTTGAAAATTCCTTTGCTGTATATCAATTCACCTAAAACAGCATTAGACTTTACCCACAATTTGGTAAATTGATCTATTAATAAGGTGAGGAATACAGTAATCAGCGCTATACGCATTTGAAAAAAGTTTTTTTGTAAAACACCCATTCTAAGATTTTTCAAAAATAGAATGGGTTGGTTTTTATTAAATTTTATTGCATATTTTTGGCTTCGATACTCAAAGTAGCATGAGGCACCAATTTCAATCTTTCTTTGTTGATTAACTTTCCAGTTGCACGACAAATACCATACGTTTTGTTCTCAATTCTGATGAGTGCTAATTCCAAGTTTTTGATAAACTTGTCTTTTCTGTTGGCAAGGTTAGCCATTTCTTCTCTCATCAAGGTCTCAGAACCATCTTCCATCATATTGAAAGATCTTCCAGTGTCGTCAGTTCCGTGATCATCTTTGTGTGTAAGTGATCCTTTGAGCATTTCATAATCTTCTTTAGCATCAGCCAATTTTTTCAAAATAATTTCTTTGAACTCAGTCAATTCAGCATCACTGAACCTATTTTTTTCTTTTTCTGCCATTACTTTACAGTTTTTTAGTTTGCTTTTATCACATCTATTTCTGACTGGATATCCGCATCTATTTCTACTAGGGTTTTATTTTCACTTAGTTTATCCGACAACTCCAACTTATCAGCCAAAGTTTCAGAGCAAATATAATTTAAATTGTTATTGATAGCGCTGTTTATTTTATCATCTGATTTAATTGTTAATAAAATTCTATCAGTCACTTCCAATCCACTTTCTTTTCTTATGTTTTGAATTCTATTTACAAACTCTCTTGCGATACCTTCTTCTATCAAAGCGCTATTGAGCGTAACATCCAAAGCAACGGTTAGATTCCCTTCACTTGCTACCATCCATCCGGGAATGTCTTCGGTCAGGATTTCAAAATCTTCTAAGTCCAATTTTACAGCAACACCATCAATTTCCATTTCCCAACCTTCTTGCAGTTCTAATTTTGCAATATCAGTTTGAGAAAAAGTATTTACAGTCGCCATGATTCCTTTCATTTGCTGACCGTATTTTTTTCCAATGGTTTTGAAATTAGGCTTCACTTTTTTCACCAAAACACCTTCAGTATCTTCAATGATGCTGATTTCTTTCACATTTACTTCACTGATGATGAGATCTTTAACTGCTTCAATAGCCGTTGCCATTTTCTTGTCCAAAACAGGAATCATCACTTTTTGAAGTGGTTGACGCACTTTGATTTTCTCTCTTTTTCTAAGACTCAACACCAAGGAACTCGCTCTTTGTGCTAAATCCATTTTGAATTCCAAATCTTTATCAATAATTGAAGCATCTGCTTCTGGGAAATCTGCTAAATGTACTGATTTTGCTTTATCTTTTGAAGTGACTTCATTCAAATCGCAAAATAGTTTATCAAAAAAGAAAGGTGCAATGGGGGCTCCCATAATCGCCACTTTTTCAAGACAAGTGTAAAGCGTTTGGTATGCCGAAATTTTATCTTCTGTGTAATCGCCTCTCCAGAATCTTCTTCTGCACAATCTCACGTACCAATTGCTCAGTTCGTCATTTACAAAATTTTGAATCAATCTTCCTGCTTTGGTAGGTTCGTAATCTTCAAAAGCCGATTTTACATCTGCCATCAATGAGTTTAATCTCGACAAAACCCATCTGTCAATTTCTGGTCTGTTGGAAATCGCAATTTCTGGTTCGCTGTAAGTAAAGTTGTCAATATTAGCATAAACCGCCAAAAATCCATTATAAGTATTGTAAAGTGTTCCAAAGAATTTCCTTTGCACTTCTACGATGCCTTCTTCATCAAATTTCAAATTGTCCCATGGTTGCGCATTGGTAATCATATACCATCTGGTAGCATCTGGTCCATATTTTTGGAGTGTTTCAAATGGATCTACGCCATTACCCAAACGCTTAGACATTTTCTGACCGTTTTTGTCGAGTACCAAACCATTTGAAACTACATTTTTGTAGGCTACTTTATCAAAAACCATTGTAGATATAGCATGAAGTGTATAAAACCAACCTCTGGTTTGATCTACACCTTCTGCAATAAAATCTGCTTGACCGAAGCCTTTTTCGTCAATTAATTCTTTGTTTTCAAATGGATAATGATGTTGTGCAATAGGCATCGAACCTGAGTCAAACCAAACATCTATTAAATCTGCTTCACGTTTCATCGGTTGACCAGAAGGAGCGACTAATATTACTTTATCAACATAATTTTTATGCAAATCAAAAATATTGTAATTCTTCTCAGTCATGTTTCCTTCTTCAAAATTTGCCAAAGGATTTTCATTCATGAATCCAGCATTTACTGATTTTTCACATTCGTTTTTGAGTTGGGCAACAGAAGTAATACAAACCGATTCTTTTCCATCTTCAGTTCTCCAAATAGGAATTGGAATACCCCAAAATCTAGAACGAGACAAATTCCAATCGTTGGCATTTTCCAACCAATTTCCAAATCTTCCTGTTCCAGTAGCCTCTGGTTTCCAATTGATGGTTTTGTTGAGGGTAACCAATTGAGATTTTACACGCTCATCCGTAATTTTGATAAACCAAGAATCTAAAGGATAGTATAAAACGGGTTTGTCAGTTCGCCAACAATGCGGATAACTGTGTTCGTATTTTTCTACTTTGAAAGCTCTATTTTGTTCTTTAAGTTGAATAGCGATTTCTACATCTACCGATTTTTCAGGCTCAGTGCCTTCATCATAATATTCATTTTTGACATACTTTCCAGCCAAATCTCCCATTTCTGGTCTGAATTTACCTTGTAAGTCAACTAAAGGAACCAAATTTCCATTTTCGTCTTTCACTAATAATGGTGGAACACCAGCATCTTTGGCTACCTTGGCATCATCTGCTCCAAAAGTAGGTGCAATATGAACGATTCCTGTTCCGTCTTCCGTAGTCACAAAATCACCACTGATGACTCTAAATGCTTTCTCAGGATTTTCGGCAGGCAACGCATAAGGCATCAGTTGTTCGTATTCTATACCCACTAAATCCTTTCCTGTGAATTCATTTACAATTACGTAAGGAATTTTCTTTTGGTCTTGTTGGTAATTTTCTAAACTATTTTCTTCTGTTGCTGGTTCATATTTTCCTGAGAATTGTTTTCCCACGAGGTTTTTAGCCAAAACAACATTCATTTTCTCAAACGTATATTGATTGAAAGTTTCCACCAATACATACTCAATTTTTGGACCTACACACAGCGCGGTATTACTTGGCAAAGTCCAAGGTGTGGTAGTCCAAGCTAAGAAAAAAGTGTTTTCTGGCAAAATGGCATTCGGTTTTACTTTAAACTGAGCCACCACAGTCGTATCTTTCACATCTTTGTAACAACCTGGTTGGTTCAATTCGTGAGAAGAAAGTCCAGTTCCTGCTTTGGGAGAATAAGGCTGAATCGTATAGCCTTTGTACATCAAACCTTTGTCGTAAATCTGTCCCAAAAGCCACCAAACCGATTCTATGTATTTGTTTTCATAAGTCACATAAGGTTCGTCCATATCGACCCAATAACCCATTTTTTCGGTAAGGTCGTTCCAAATATCAGTATATTTCATCACGGCTTTTCTACAAGCTAGATTGTATTCTTCCACACTGATGTTGGTGCCGATATCTTCTTTGGTAATTCCCAATTCTTTTTCTACGCCCAATTCCACAGGCAATCCATGCGTATCCCAACCCGCTTTTCTGTTTACTCTAAAACCTTGAAGCGTTTTGTATCTACAAAAAATATCTTTGATGGTACGTCCCATTACGTGATGAATACCGGGAAGACCGTTGGCACTTGGCGGCCCTTCAAAAAACACAAAATTTTTGTCCTCAGGTTTTGAATTTACACTTTCTTGAAACGTATTTTCTTTCTTCCATTTCTCGAGAATTTCTTCAGCGATATTTGGCAGATTAAGTTGCTTGTATTCAGTGTATTTTAATCCCATAAGACTTATGTTTTTTTAAGGATTGCGAAAGTACTTTAAAAATCTGAAACTAACAAATGCTATTAAGGATATTCTTTTTTCGAAGTCTCCTTTAGTACAAATCATGCATTTTACTTTAAGATTTTTTTCACTTTGGTCAAAACAATCACCCTCCAACTCCTTACTCATTTTCAATCCATTGCCCTATCAAATTTATTTCTATTTTTGTAGGTGACTTATAATTGAATAAACTATGAAAAACTACCTGCTTTATATTATCACAGTACTATTAGCAATCACCTCAAATGAGGCAATTGCTCAAAATTTCTCCCCAGAAGAACAGCAACAACTAGATAGCCTCAATGCTATCATCAACAACAAAACAAGCCACGATACCTCTTTGGTTGGGGCTTACGTAGGTTTAAGTGAAATATTATATATTTCCAATTTAGATACTGTGATTCCTTTATGTAACAAAGCCCAAGAAATTGCAGAAAAAGCACTTTCGTATAAACCCACTAAAACAGTTGCGCTTTCTTTAAAAAAGTCATTAGCCGAAGCCTTGAACAACATCGGTTATATTCATGGCAATCAAGGCGACATCCCTTTAGCGTTAGAGTGTTACCATAAGAGCCTAAAGATAAAGGAAGAAATGAGTGACAAACAAGGCATGGCTAATTCTTACAACAACATCGGTGGTATTCATGAAAATCTCGGAGACATTCCCTTAGCTTTGGAGTGCCATAACAAGAGCATAAAGATACGTGAAGAAATGAATGACAAAAGAGGCGTGGCTGAATCTTACAACAACATCGGTTTAATTTATGGCAAAAAAGGCGACATCCCTTTAGCGTTGGAGTACTACCACAAGAGCCTAAAGATTTATGAAGAAATCAGCGACAAAAGCGGCATGGCGACCTCTTACAACAACATCGGTTATATTCATTACAATCAAGGCAACATCCCTTTAGCTTTGGATTACTGGCACAAGAGCCTAAAAATACGGGAAGAAATTGGTGACAAAAGGGGCATGGCGGCTTCTTATAACAACATCGGTGCTATTCATAAGCATCAAGCTGAGCTTGCGAAGTCCCGCAGTGATAACCTCGGGAGCGATTCCTTAATAAGCTTAGCTTTGGATTACCATCACAAGAGCCTAAAGATACAGGGAGAAATTGGCGACAAAAGCGGTATAGCACAATCTTACAACAACATTGGTGTTATTTATTATAATCAAGGAGACCCTTCGATTACTTCTTCAAAGGAAGAGTCACTCAGAAAAGGTCAAACCTTAGCGTTGGAGTACTATCATAAGAGTTTGAAGATACGGGAAGAAATTGGAGATAAATCAGGAATAGCAAATTCACTAGCCAACCTTGGCAGGTTGCATCTAGAGTCCGGTGCTTTAGCACAGGCTAGAGAAATGGGAGAGCAAGGCTATCAAATCGCTAAAGATCTCGGCTATCCTGATCAAATAAAACGTAACGCAGGGCTATTGGCTAAAGTTTACATCAAAGAAGGGAACTACAAATTGGCTTATGAAATGCGTGATTTAGAAATTCAAATGCGAGATAGTATTGTATCAGAAGAAAATATGAAAGCTGCAGTGCAGCAACAAGCCAAATTTGAGTATGAAAAACAAAAAGTAGCAGACAGCATCACCAATGCAGAAGCCGAAAAAGTACACTTGGCAAATTTGGAAGCCGAAAAAGCAAAAGGAGCACAACAACAAACAGAAATTGCTGCTCAGAAAAAACAAAACATTTTCTTGTTTATTGGATTGGGCTTGGTCGCACTTTTTGGTTTTTTCATGTACAACCGTTTTAAAGTTACTCAAAAACAAAAAGGAATCATAGAGGAAAAAGAGAAAGAAACAGCATATCAAAAAAAACTCAT
>JAGYKU010000080.1 GCA_018401455.1 Flavobacteriales bacterium | reverse complement strand
ATAAGACATTAAAAAAAATCTACCAAAAATTCCATAAACATTCTTATCTTCGTTTGCATAAAATATAAAAAAATGAAGAATTTACTTGTTGTCCTATCGTTATTTGCTGTTATTGTTAGCAATGCTCAAAATCATCATTGTAGTACAGATGAAATGCATCAGGAATTGTATCACCAACATCCAGGAATTCATCAAAAGGTAATTGAAAACGCTAATTTTCTTCAAACTTTCACAGAGAATTATTGGAAAAACAAACCCGTTGATAACAGTAGAACTATACTTTATACTATTCCAGTTGTGTTCCATGTAATTCATATCAATGGTACAGAAAACATTAGCGATGCTCAAATATTAGATCAACTGAGAATTACCAACGAACATTTTCAAAAAAGAAATCCTGATACTACTCAAACTATTGCGGCTTTTAAAGGAATCGCTGCTGATTGTCAGATTGAATTCAAATTGGCGAAGAAAGACCCTAATGGGAACTGTACCAAAGGAATTACAAGACATTATGACGCTAGAACAATTAACGGTTTGCACGATGTTAAAGAAATTGTGCAATGGGATCCTACCAAATATCTCAACATATACATTTGTAGAGGTGCAGCAGGATTGGCAGGACACGCTGTAATGCCAGCGCCAGCAGATACCATTCCCGAATGGGACGGAATTGTAATGGCTAGTAATTCTATGGGATCAATAGGCACAGGAAACATAACTAGATCTGTTGTGATGACACATGAAATTGGACATTACTTGAATTTACAACATATTTGGGGTGGAAATAATGTTCCTAATTTTCCATATTTACCTGTTGGCGATCCTGGAAATTGTGCTTATGATGATGATGTTGCTGATACACCACTTACAATTGGATGGTCATCTTGCAATTTGAATCACACAAGTTGTAGTTCATTGGATAATGTCCAAAATTTTATGGAATATGCTTATTGTCCCACTATGTTTACAGAAGGACAAAAACAAAGAATGCACGCTACTTTAAATTCACCCATTGCAGGAAGAAATAATCTTTGGACGCCCACAAATCTTTTAGAAACAGGCATTACTTCGCCAGAAGAATTTTGTGTTACAGATTTTACAGTGGATAAAAACATTATTTGCGCTGGAGAAACTATTCAGTTTACAGATTTATCTTACAATGATGTAAACACTTGGAATTGGACAATTGATGGCGGAACTCCCAATACGTCATCAGATCAAAATCCCACAGCAGTTTTTAATACTCCAGGAGTTTACACCATCACTTTAGAAAGTGGAAATGGTGTTGATTCTGATATTTTAGTAAAAAATGAAGTGATTACAGTTTTGCCAGCAAACGGCACTGCAAATTCTATTATTGAAGGATTTGAAGCAAACAACTTTGCTGTTACTCAACTTATCCCAGTTAGTTCAATGGGAACAAACAATTGGGAAATTACAAATCAATCAGGATTTGAAAGCAATTCTTCTTTAAAACTCAATAATTTCAATAATTTAGGAGGTGAAGTAAATGAAATTGTATCTGAACCGATAGATTTAAGTGGTATCAATAATCTTGTATTTACTTTTGATTATGCATTTGCAAAAAAAACAAGCGCAAATACATTAGATAGACTTATTGTTTACGCAAGTAATGATTGCGGTGAAACTTGGTCTGTAAGAAAACAACTGTCTAGTTCTACATTACTTACTGTTTCTGATAGTATTGCAAATGAATTCATCCCTTCGAGTGACGCTCAGTGGAAAAACACTTCTGTTACTTCAATTACAAGCACTTTTTGGACTGAAGATTTTAGAATTAAATTTGTTTGTGAATCTGGCACATCTGGAAATCACTTGTATATTGACAATATCAATATGCTAGATCCCGCTATGGCGAATGTAAACCTTTTGGATCAAAAATCAGTAAGAGTGTATCCTAATCCTGCTAAAGAAATTCTTAACATTAGTAATGTAAATTCAAAAAGCAATTATACTATAAGGAATTTATTGGGTTCATTATTATTTAGCGGAACAGTTACACAAAGTACTCAACTTGATATTTCTCATCTTTCAAATGGAGTTTACTTCATAGAAATTTCAGATTACAATAACGAAATGACTAAAAAAGTTGTGAAGTTTATAAAAGAGTAAACCTTCACAGAAATCTACATCACAAAAAAAGGGCAATCTAATAAATAGAATGCCCTTTTTTAATTTTCTTAAAATAAAATCTTATTGCCCTAATTCTTTCAATTTAGCAGCAATCTTAGAATAATTATCTTCATCCTCGATGGTGAAATAAATTGATTTTAATAATTTCAAAGTATTTACATCTGTTGGAGTAAGTTCATGAGATTTTTCTAAGAATGGAATTGCTTTTCTCAAATACTCTCTTGATTCTTTCAATTTTTCATCTTGTAATTTTACGTCTTCAATAGATTTAATTTCGTTGGTCAAGTTGTAAGACTCATTGTTGTATAAAACCCCCATATTGTAGTATGCATCAGCAAATTTAGGATCTAATTCAATTACTTTATTGTAAGCCTCAACAGCTTTTACAACATACGTTCTAGCCTCATCATGTTTTCCTTCCTCATGTCTTTTGTTCGCCAACTCGTCAAAAGTTGCCCCAATACTATAGTGAAAAATTGGATTTTTAGGGTCTTTTTCGATTGCTTTTTGCAATGAAGCTTGAGCAGCATCAGGATTTCCTTTTGAATTGTGATAATTGAACTCTTCAATAATAATATTGATATCTCCTGGATATTTTGCTTTCGCAAGTTCAATGTATTTCAAAGATTCATCACTTGGACCATTGTTTTTTCTGTTTACAACTTGAATTATATTTCTATAAACTTCAGCATTCCCAAGATAGTTTGCCTCAGCAGCCATTAAGTAATATTTTATAGCATCATCATAATTATCAATTTGGTCTGCCGCCAAACCAGCGTTGAACATTGCCAAAGTATCTTTGTAATCTACTATTTCTGACATTTGAACCGCTCCTGAAAAAGCAGCAAAAGCCTCCTCATACTTTTTCTCTTCAAACATTTGAACTCCACCTTGAATAGAAATACCTCTCAAAAAATTCATTTTGGTGGCAATATCATCATCATAATATCCTGTGAGTTCTTTACATTTTTTAAGAGAAGAAAAAGGAATATCAGCAAAAGTTTCCTGATTTGCTTCCACTTCTTTCATGATTTCTTTATCCATTGCTGATAAAAAAGTATAATCCAAGTAAATCACACCTCTATAATAATTCAACTTACCTTCGTCTTTTGGTTTTAAAGATTTTTTCTCTTCTTGTTCTGTATATGCAATATCAATGGCTGATTTGGCTTTTACTAAAGCTGATTTGGATGCTTCAAGTAAATCTGGTTGCATAAACCACATTGGTTTTAAATCCTGATAAGCTACTGCCGCTTCAGTAAGTTTAAGTTTTTGCCCAAAAGTTATCGTGGTTAACAATACCGCACTTAATGTTATAATTGTTTTTCTCATTTTAATAAGTTTTTTTTCTTGTGATGCAAATTTATAATTTATTCCATAAAATCGATTCAAATACTTTGCCAAATATCATTTTAACGCAAGAAAATTAAGCAAAAAGGTATTTTAACCTCCATAAAGCTTTGAAATAAGGTTTTCTTAAAAATAGTTAAATTCAAGAAATAATGTTTATAACTTAGTGCATTTGTAACTCCTAAAACAAACATTGCGTTTAACTTTGTCGTTTGACAAATAAGATAAAGACTAACAAATTTTACATTGAAAGCACTTTTTTTTAAAGAAATAAGAAGTTTTTTAAACTCATTGGTAGGATACATTTCCATTGTAGTCTTTCTCGTTACGACAGGTTTGTTTCTGTGGCTTTTTGAAATGAAAACTAACGTTCTGAATGGTGGCGAAGCCAGTCTTAAAGGCTTGTTTTACCTTGCTCCTTATGTTTTTATGTTTCTCATTCCCGCCATAACGATGCGATCCTTTTCTGAAGAGCATAAAAATGGAACGATGGAAATGTTGCTTACTAAACCTATCACAGACTTGGGAATCATCTTGGCTAAATATGCTGCAGGAGTTGTTTTGGTTATTCTGGCATTGCTACCTACTTTGATTTATTATTATGCTGTTATTCAATTGGGTGAAGTAAAAGGAAATATAGACCATGCAGCAACTTGGGGAGGATATATCGGATTATTGTTATTAGGAATGACTTTCGTGGCAATTGGAATTTTTGCATCTAGCATTACCAAAAATCAAATTATTGCTTTCTTGGTTGCGGTGCTGTTGTCTTTTGTGGTTTATATTGGGTTTCAATATATGGCAGATAATTTCATTGCGCCATGGGATATGTTTTTTATCAAGTTGAGTGTACAAGAACATTATTTGAGTATGCAAAAAGGAGTAATAGATTCTAGAGATGTTGTTTATTATTTGAGTGCCATTGCAGTTTTTATACTCTCTACAAAAATTTCACTTCAAAGCAGATTTTGGTAATGAAAAGAAAATCACCTAAATATAAACACATTATTGAACTTGTTTTGTTTATTGCAGCAATACTAGTTATCAACCTTGTGGCTGGGTTTAAATTCTTTAGACTGGATATGACGGAAGAGAAAATCCATACATTGAATGATAAAACTAAAGAATATCTTTCTGAAGAAGTTGATGATGTAATTAATGTTGTGATTTACTTAAATGGTAATGAATTGCCTCCTATTATTCAGAAATTTAGACAAGCCATCAAAGATAAATTGGATGAATTCAAAGCGTATGCAGGCAACAACATCAAATATACCTATGTTGATATCAACGAAGATCCTAAATTAACGAAGAAATATAAGCAAACATTCAATGAAAAAGGCGTAAGTGGTAACATTATTCAACATCAAGAAAAAGGGGCAGCCAAAATGGTGGAGTTCTACCCTATTGTTGAAGTTCGACAAGGAAGCAACTCTAAGTTTATAGATTTTATGGGCGATATGGTAGATGTGAGTCCATATTATGTTGACCAAAAGTTAAATACTATTGAATATGAATTTTTATCCGCTTTTAACACTATTTCAGGCAAACCAAAACCTACAGTTTCTCTACTTAGAGGGCACGGAGAGTTGAAAAACATAGAAACTATTTCCGTTTATAATCAATTGAAGAATTTTTATATTCTTGATACGGTTAGAATTATTAAGCAACCTAAAGATTCATTGCAAGCCCCAAAAGAAGATTTGAACGCTCTTGACAAAACAGATGTGTTGATTGTTGCTAAACCACAAAAACCTTTTACAGAAAAAGAATTGTTCATTTTAGATCAATTTATTATGAAAGGTGGAAAAATAATTTGGTCTATCGATATGATTGATGATCATGAGGACAGTTTGGCAATTCCTGGAACATTTTACACTTTCTCAGAAACAAATGATTATCTAGACAATTTAGAAAAAATGCTTTATAAATATGGAGCAGGTATCAAAAAGAACTTTGTAAGCAATCAAGTTTGCGCTCCGCAATATCGTTATGATATGCGAGAAGAATCTTATTGGAATCCCTATTATTATGATAATTTTAAAAACAAAAAACCTATTGAGCCTATCATTAAACAATGGTACCCTTTTCCGTGTGTAACTAAAGAAGGAAGTGAATTGACAAAAAATATTGGGCGTGTAAAATTGAAATATCCAAGTATTATTAATATCAATAATGGCACTAATGTTTCTAAAACCGTTTTACTAGAAACAGATTATGAATACAAAGAATGGCCTGCGATAACTAGAATTAGATACGATGAAAGAATCGTTTTTGAAGATTTAGCAAGTGTAGAACCTTCAGGAACTTATTTCAAGCCCAAAATTAATCAAGAAGTGCCTACAGTAAAACAACCACTTGCTGTACTTTTGGAAGGCGAATTCAGTACAAATTTTCCAAAATCATTATTCTCTCCAGAATTTTTGAAAGGTATGGAAGATGCCAATTTCAAATATTATGATAAAAGCAAAAAGACAAGTATGATTGTAATTGGTGATGGTGATTTCTTAAGAAACGACATTCTTTTTTCAAAACAAGGAGTGCAACCTATCAATTTAGGACTGGACTATATGGTAAGTCGAGAAATGATATATGCCAATGCAGTTTTCTTGCATAATTGTATCGATCATATTACGGGTAATGATTATTTAATTCCGCTCCGTTCACGTGTAAATATGCCCCGTTTCCTAAATTCTGATGAGATTTTAAACAATAGGGCCAAATGGCAAGGTATCAACTTAATCATTCCGAGTATATTTGTACTGATTTTAGGTTTATCACAATGGTTTATCAGAAGAAGAAAGTATGTGAAGTAACCTTCTGCTTTTTTCAATCTAACTTAAGAAATTTATAAAAAATGAATAAAAACGTATCGCTAATTATACTAATGCTCATCATTATTGGGGGAGGAATATGGGCGTTTTTTCTTTTTGAAGCAGAACAAAAAGAAATGGCAAAAGACCCATTGAGTGATTTTCAAATAAAAGATACTGCCAACATTTATAAAGTGGTCATTTCTGAAAAAGATTTTGGAAGTATTGAAATAAACCGAAATGAAAAAGATAAGAAATGGTACATCAACAACACTAGTCAACTAGCAGAGCCCTACAACATTAATTTAATTTTGGAGACTGCTTATCAAATTCAAGTTAAACAAAATATCAAACCTGAATTAAAAGAAACTGCTATTACACAAATGTCAATAAGACATACTAAAGTAGAATACTTTTTTAAAGGAGAAGACAAGCCTCGAAAAACTTGGTATGTAGGAAATGGAACTACAGACCACATGGGGACATATATGCTCTTGGAAACTTACGATCCTTCTACTGGTAAATCATTGAAATCTCCTGAGCCATTTATCATGTTCAAACCAGGTGTTTACGGGACTTTAGATTCTAGATTTTTTTCTAATAAAAAACTTTGGATGTATCCAGGAGTTTTTAATTACAACATCAAGGACATAGCAAAAATTGAAGTTGACATCAATAATTATCCTCAAGAATCCTATAAAATTGAATTACTTCCTGATGGAAAAGTTTCTTTATTAGACGACCAAAACATTGCCATACAAGCATTTGACACAAACGCTGTGAAACACTATGTAACTCATTATAGAGAACTTTTTTATGAAAGTTTTGCAGATTACCTTACAGAAAATCAAAAAGATAGCATTGATAAAGTACCTGCAGATTATAATTTCAAAGTGACCGACATTTATGGCAAACAAAAAAATGTTAGGCTTTGGAGAATTAAAGAAGAATCTACTGGTTTTACACTTGAAGAATCAATGTTTGACACAGGTAGAGCATTAATTAGCATTGACGGTTCTAAAGATATCGTGAGAGTACAATTTTACACTTGGGATGTTTTGTTAAAACCATTAAATTACTATTTACCAAAAAAAACAAATCCTTTTCAGTTTAAACCGTGATGTTTAAGATGATTTGAAAATTTGAAAATGTGTTAATTTGATAATTGTTAAGTAAAAAAGATTGCTAAATTTTAGTGCAAATTATAACGTACTATATACAATGTTTTGGTCATTATGGTAAACTTAAATCTTTATTTTACTTTTGCATTAAATCTTCACGCTAAATGAACTATAAATCAAGCCAATAATTTGTCGTATTTCGTTTTGAGTTCATGCACTCTAGGATTCATCACTTTGAACCAAAGTGGAGGAAATAAAGACAAAACCATCATACCAGGATACCCTGTGGGCATTTGAGGGGAATCTTCGTGATATTTTAATATTTGGTACTTTCTATTGGCTCTAAAATGATGGTCGCTATGACGACTCAATTCAAACAAAACGCCTCTTCCAATGGGATGATTGCTATTCCAACTATGTACTGGCAAAACTTTGTGGAAAAACTGTTCTCCTTTGTGTCTTTGTAAACCATAATGTTCGATGTAATTTACTGTTTCTAAAAGTAAAAATCCGATGGTTGCAGAAGCAAGATAGTACAACATCGTTTGCCAATTGAACACAAATAAAATGCTAAGCACCAATGCAAGTTGAATCAACTGAAAAACAATCATTTCGTTACGAAGACTTAAAACAGGTTTTCCCATTTTGGTAAGTCTAAATTTTTCTAATTTCCAGGCAGAAATATAGCATCCCCAAACGCTTCTAAACCAAAAAACATAGATCGGTTCATTGTATCTCGAAGAAGCAGGATCTTCTACTGTGCTTACTTTATTGTGATGTCCTCTATTGTGCTCGATAAAAAAGTGCATATACTGAGATGTCAATAATAATGCTTTTGCCATGTTTTGTTCATATTTTTTGATTCTATGTCCTAATTCATGAGCCACATTAATTCCATAAACACCACAAGCCAAACCGAAAGTTACTATTTTACCGATGAGTTCATACAAAAGTAAATCTCGTTGAACTGCAAAGCAAAACAGTATTAATAGTCCATATTGTAAAGGTACAATTGCATATACAAGCAGATCAAATACAACATCTTTTTCTGCAAGTTTTTCTTCCTCTTTCGATAGATTAAATTTTGAACCACTCAAAAACAATTCTACGATAGGAATCAAAATAAAAGCATAAACAAAAAGCCCCCAAGTTGCCCAACCATCAAACAAAATGCCAGCATAAGCAATTCCCATAGAAAGGAAAGACCATAAATATTTTGTGTATTTCATTTTAGTAAAATTTATTTTTTTAAACTCTCTCTTTGAGTGAAAAATGTAGTTAATTTGTATTTCTCTTTAAGTTTCAAAGTGTAAATATATAAAAAAACAAAACAAAAAGGAACTATATCTAAAAAATAGTTTACAACAATTTTATGAGAAAAAACACAATTTCGATACAAAAAACCGCTAGATATTTCCAATTAGGAGAATTAACAGGCGCAACAGAACATATAATTATTGCATTGCATGGATATGCACAAATGGCTAATTATTTTTTAAAATGGTTTGAAAATTCAGCCTATAAAAATGCTGTAATTATAGCTCCCGAAGGTTTGCATCGATTCTATTGGGAAGGATTTTCTGGAAGAGTGGTTGCTTCTTGGATGACAAAAGAAGACCGAGAAGACGATATCAAAGACTATGTAAATTATTTGGACGTTTTGGTTGAAAAGTTGAATTTACCTAAAAGCGTAAAGATTACAGTTCTCGGTTTTTCGCAAGGCGCAGCTACGGCAACGAGATGGGTTGAAAAAACAAATTTTGAAATCGAAAATCTAGTGCTTTGGGCTGGAGTGTTTCCTGAAGACATTGAACTCAAAACTTTATCTAGCAAATTGAAATCTCCAATGGAAATTTTATTTGGCACAGAAGATGAATTTTACAATGAAGAAGCATTGAAATTATACAAAAACAGATTAGACAACCTAATGATTCCCTTTGAATTAACTATTTTTGAAGGAAAACACAAAATCTACACAGAACCGCTCAATCTGCTTTATGAAAAATTAAAAATTGGGTAGAATTGAATAAAAAGTAAAAAAGGTAGTTCGTTTGAACTACCTTTTGTGGGCCCTCACGGGCTCGAACCGTGGACCCCCTGATTATGAGTCAGGTGCTCTAACCAGCTGAGCTAAGGGCCCTTTCTTATTACAAAGAAAGTGTTGTTTTGATTTGAATTATATATGTAAATTCAAATGCGGGTGCAATTTTACATATTTGCATTGAATTACACAATAAAAAACTGAAGAGATGTTAAAATATTTTCTATTTTAAGATTCTTCAAAATTTACTTTTTCCTAAATCCTCCTCCAAAAATAAGGAGTAAGAATCAGTACGATGGTGAAAAGTTCTAGTCGTCCCATCAACATAAGTAGAGAAAGCACCCATTTTCCTGCTTCTGGAATTTCGGAGAAACTTCCTGCTGGTCCTAAACTACCTAATCCTGGCCCTACGTTTCCTAAGGATGTGGCTACAGAACTTATTGCCTCAATAAAATTCAATCCCATGGCTGCCATGATAAACGAACCAATCGTGAAAATGAATAAGTACAAAAAGATAAATGCCAATAAATTGTAGGTAATCAAATTAGAAACTGGTTTTTTGTTGAGATAAACAGGAATCACTGCATTGGGGTGCAATCTTCTTTTAAATTCCATCAAACCGTTTTTGATGAGCAGAACAATTCTTACAATCTTGATTCCTCCACTTGTACTTCCTGCAGATGCTCCAGAAAACAACAATAGAAAGAATAAAAAGTGAACCACGGGAGACCACATCATAAAATCTGCTGTAGCATAACCAGTAGTAGTAATCATACTTACAACTTGAAATAATGATGTTCTAAAAGTTTCTTCAAAAGACGAAAAATTGTCTGCAATAAATAGCATTAACATTCCTGTAATACCAATTATAGCAAAAACATACCATTTGAACTCATCATTCTGAAAAACCAAGTTCAATTTTCTCTTCAACGCAAAATAAGTCAATGTGAAATTGGTACCTGCAAAAAACATAAAAACTACTATTACATATTCAACAACTGGACTATTAAACCCTGCAATACTTGCGTCTTTTGTAGAGAAACCACCTGAGGAATTGGTAGTCAAAGCATGATTGATGGCATCGAAAAAATCCAAACCACAA
>JAGYKU010000008.1 GCA_018401455.1 Flavobacteriales bacterium | reverse complement strand
CCAGAAGTTGATGATTTCTTGTATTTCTATATGGGAATGGTTGCGCAATTAGAAGAAGACTTTACTACCGCTATCAAACACTATAAAAAATTTGAAGGGAGCACAAAATCAAAACAAGTAGCTACTTTAGGGCAAATGCTCAGTAAAAGAATAAAAGAATGTGGCTATGCTCAAGAATTTTATAAAAAACCTGAACGTGTTTGGGTGGATAATGTAAAAGCAGTAAATTCACCTGAAGATGATTACTCACCTTGTATCACTACAGATGGAACAACAATGATGATAACTTCAAGGAGACCTAATGGTCATAATCCCGATGAAGTTGGTGTTTATGATGGTGATATTTATCTCTCTGAAATGAAAGATGGAAAATGGTCAAAACCAGAAAATGTAGGAGCTCCTCTTAATACAGAATTTGATGAAACTGCATCTATGCTTTCTTATGATGGAAATAAGTTACTTACTTTCAAAAAAGAAACTGATAATTATGATGTTTATGAATCTCATTTAAAAGGAACTAAATGGAGTAAACCAGAAGCTCTTCATAGAAGTTTAAACACTATTGTAGATCAAACTTATGCGAGTTACTACAAAAATGATAGAAGATTATATTTCGTTACTAGCAAAAAAGCATCGGGAGATAACAGTAGAGGGGATGAAATTTACTATTGTCAAAAAATGAATAATAGTAACACAGAATTTGGCGCAGCTCAAACAGTAGGAATGGATGTAAATTCAAAATTCAACGAAGGTTCTGTTTACATTCACCCAAGAGGTGATATTATGTTCTTCTGTAGCGAAGGACACAACTCTATGGGGGGTTACGATATTTTTGTTTCTAAATACAAACAAGGAAAATGGCAAGCACCAGAAAATCTTGGATATCCAATTAACACGCCTTATGATGATTACTTTTTTGCTGTTACTGCAAGTGGAAAATATGCATATATTGCTTCTAATAGACCTGGTGGTGAAGGTGGATTGGATATTTATAAAATCACATTTTGGGGAGATCCTAAAGAATTGCAATCTAGCACAGAAGATTATTTATTGGCAAGTATCGCAAATCCAATTCAAGAAGTTCAAATAGAAAGAGAAGTAACTGTCGATAAAACTGCACTTACTGTTTTCAAAGGTATTACAATCGATGCAATTTCAAGAAAAGCAGTCGAAGCAAGCATAGAATTAACAGACAACACCTCAGGTTCTGTAATCGAGACATTTACAACAAACAGCGCAAGTGGTAAGTTTCTTATTTCTTTGGAAGCAGGAAAAAATTATGGAATTGCTGTTAAAGCACCAGGGTATTTATTCCATAGTGAAAACTTCGATGTAATGGAACCAACAGGTTTTAATATGATTAATAAAACAATTGAACTGAAAAACATCAAAAAAGGAAGTAAAATTGCTTTGAGAAATATTTTCTTCGATAGTGGAAAATCAATTTTAAAATCTGAAAGTAACTCAGAATTAGATAGATTAATACAATTATTGAAAGATGTTCCAAGTTTAGTTATTGAAATATCTGGGCATACTGATAATGTAGGAAGCGAATCAATGAACGCTAAGCTTTCTCAAGATAGAGCTGATGCAGTAGTTAATTATTTAGTAAGCAAAGGAATTGCTAAAAACAGATTACAAAGCAAAGGATATGGATCTAAAAACCCTGTCGCTACAAATGACAACGCTGATGGTCGTCAACAAAATAGACGTACAGAGTTTGAAATTTTGCAAAACTAAAAAATGAAACAATTTTATATTATTATTCTTTTCAAATTGGGCATTTGCAATATCGTAAATGCCCAATTTGTTTTTGATTACAACATTCACTTCGATAGTATTTGCGAACTAACTCAATCAAAAAAAAGTGAGTATAACTACAATAAATTAGTTACAAGATTCAATAAAGCAGATTCAACGCTCACTTCTAAAGAAATTTTATTCTTGATGATTGGTGAAACTCAAAAAAAAAATTATCTACCCTACGAATGGATAGAAATTGAAAGAGAAATTATTGAATTAGTAAATCAAAAAAATTATCAAGAAGCACTCTCAAAATGTAATGATCTCCTAAATACTTCCCCTTTAAATTTTACAGCATTAATGCAAAAAGCATTTATATTATCTATGGGCGAACAAGATAGTACTGCAAAATCAATTGCTAATTTCAAATTCGTAAAAGTTTTAGACGCTATTCTTTTGAGTGGTGAAGGAACTATCAATAGCCCTATTTTTGTTTTAAGCCCTTTCGATGGTCAAATTATTACTCAACTAATTTTTGGATTAAAAACAGGAACAATGAATTCATTTGAAGATTCAAACGGCAATTTTCTTGATGGAATTGAAATCATATCTCAAAAAGATGACGAACCAAACATATATATGTATTTTGTAATTGACCACTCAGTTACGAAAATGTTTAATCAAAACATTCTTAATAAATTCGAAAAACAATTAAAAAAGAGTGAGAGAAAATCTAAACCTAAAAAGTAATTTCTAAAAAAATAACAAAAAAAAGCAGTAAATTTACTTTACTGCTTTTTTAATTTGGATATAAAATATTTGTTAAGATTCTTGCATCTTTTTGATTAAATTCAAAGCACTTCCAGCTCTAAACCATTCTATTTGAGAAGCATTATAGGTATGGTTACATATAATATTTTCTTTAGAACCATCTTTGTGAACTAACTCTAAAGTTAAAGGTTTACCTGGAGTAATTTGATCTAAATCCAAAAAGTTAAAAGTATCATCTTCTTGAATTTTTGAATAATCAGTTTCATTTGCAAATGTTAAACCTAACATTCCTTGTTTCTTAAGATTCGTTTCATGTATTCTAGCAAAAGATTTTACTAAAACAACTATTACTCCTAAATGTCTAGGTTCCATAGCTGCATGCTCTCTTGAAGACCCTTCTCCATAATTATGATCTCCAACTACAATTGTTGGAATTCCAGCAGCTTTATACTTTCTTTGAACAGCAGGAACTTCTCCATAACTACCATCAAGTTGATTTTTAACTTTATTAGTTTCTCCATTAAAAGAATTTACAGCTCCAATTAACATATTATTAGATATATTATCTAAATGCCCTCTATATCTTAACCACGGTCCAGCCATAGAAATGTGATCAGTAGTACATTTCCCTTCAGCTTTAATCAACAATTTCATTCCAATAATATTTTCTCCATTCCATGGTAAAAATGATTCTAATAATTGAATTCTATCAGAATTTGGATCAACTGATACAGTTAAGTGGCTTCCGTCTTGTGCTGGTTCAATATAACCATTGTCCTTAACATCAAAACCTTTTGATGGAAGTTCATCACCAACAGGCGCCTCTAACTTTACAACTTCTCCTTTATCATTAACTAAAGTATCAGTAATTGGGTTAAAATCCAATCTACCAGATATAGCAATTGCAGCAACCATCTCTGGAGATGTTACAAATGCGTTAGTATTTGGATTACCATCAGCTCTTTTCTTGAAATTTCTGTTAAAAGAATGAACGATAGAATTTACCTCTTCTTTTTCAGCTCCTTCTCTATCCCACTGTCCTATACATGGACCACAGGCATTAGTAAATATTACAGCATTCAAATCCTCAAATACTTTCATAATACCATCTCTATCAGCCGTAAATCTTACTTGCTCTGAACCTGGATTGATTCCAAATTCGGCTTTTGTTCTTAACCCCTTATCCAAAGCTTGTTTAGCAATTGATGCTGCTCTAGATAAATCTTCGTAAGATGAATTTGTACAAGAACCTATTAATCCCCACTCTACTTTTATTGGCCATCCATTTGCAGATGCTACTTCCTTCATTTTAGAAACTGGAGTTGCTAAATCAGGCGTAAATGGACCATTCAAGTGTGGTTCCAATTCCGAAAGATTTATTTCAATCACTTGATCAAAATATTTTTCTGGATTAGCATAAACTTCATCATCTCCTGTTAAATGCTCTTTGATTTTATTTGCTTCATCTGCAACATCACTTCTATCTGTTGCTCTTAAATATCGCTCCATACTTTCGTCATATCCAAAAGTAGATGTAGTCGCTCCAATTTCGGCACCCATATTACAAATGGTTCCTTTTCCTGTGCACGATAAACCTATTGCTCCGTCTCCAAAATATTCAACTATTGCTCCAGTACCACCTTTTACAGTAAGAATCCCTGCTACTTTTAGAATTACATCCTTTGCAGATGTCCAACCATTTAATTTCCCTGTAAGTTTTACCCCAATTAGTTTAGGAAATTTTAATTCCCATGCCATACCCGCCATTACATCTACAGCATCTGCTCCTCCTACTCCAACTGCAACCATACCTAATCCCCCAGCATTAACAGTATGAGAATCAGTCCCTATCATCATACCTCCTGGGAATGCATAATTTTCTAACACCACTTGATGAATTATACCTGCACCTGGTTTCCAAAATCCAATACCATATTTATTTGACACACTTTCAAGAAAGTTAAAAACCTCACTACTTTGATTTAATGCATTTTGTAAATCAGCAGTAGCTCCAACTTTAGCTTGAATTAAGTGATCTAAATGAACTGTTGATGGTACGGAAACCTTTTTCTTACCAGCTTGCATGAATTGTAGTAATGCCATTTGAGCTGTTGCATCTTGCATTGCAACTCTATCTGGAGCAAAGTCTACATAATCAACTCCTCTTTCAAAACTTCTCGAAGCTGTAGCTCCTGGACTGTCTGTTTCAGAATTCCATAAATGAGTATATAATATTTTTTCAGATAAAGTAAGTGGTCTTCCTACTACTTTTTTAGCCGCTTGTACTCTTTGAGGAAATTTTGAATAAACTTCCTTAATCATTTCAATATCAAATGCCATTATTTTTTATTTTAAGATTATTATTAAAAACTTTTGCGAATTTAACATTTAGAAACCATTTTAGAAAATAAAACTCCAAAAATAAATAATCAAAATATTAAGTTAAAAAAAAAGGGTTGTATTAAATAAATAATACAACCCTTTAAACTGGCAACGACATACTCTTCCAGGTGTTACCCTAGTACCATTTGCGCTGATAGGCTTAACTTCTCTGTTCGGAATGGGAAGAGGTGGACCCTATCGCTATAGTCACCAAAATTTTAAATATCATAACATATTAAAAATAATCAGAAAATCAAAATAAACTAACTTTACTTAAAGCCTACAGGTAATTAGTACTACTCGGCTTTGACGTTACCGTCTTTACACCTATAGCCTATCAACGTCATCGTCTTTAACGACCTTTAAAAGAGATCTCATCTTAGGAAGAGTTTCGTGCTTAGATGCTTTCAGCGCTTATCTCAACCGAACTTAGCTACCCTGCGATGCAGCTGGCGCCACAACAGGTAAACCAGAGGTTCGTCCAACCCGGTCCTCTCGTACTAGAGTCAGGTTCCTTCAAATCTCTAACGCCCACAACAGATAGGGACCGAACTGTCTCGCGACGTTCTGAACCCAGCTCGCGTGCCACTTTAATGGGCGAACAGCCCAACCCTTGGGACCTTCTCCAGCCCCAGGATGTGACGAGCCGACATCGAGGTGCCAAACCACTCCGTCGATGTGAGCTCTTGGGAGTGATCAGCCTGTTATCCCCGGCGTACCTTTTATCCTTTGAGCGATGGCCCTTCCATGCGGAACCACCGGATCACTATGCTCTACTTTCGTACCTGCTCGACTTGTCGGTCTCACAGTCAAGCGTCCTTGTGCCATTACACTCTGCGCACGGTTACCAAGCGTGCTGAGGACACCTTTAGAAGCCTCCGATACTCTTTTGGAGGCGACCACCCCAGTCAAACTACCCACCACACGATGTTCCCATTACTGGGTTAGGCATCAAATAATTAAAGGGTGGTATTTCAAGGACGACTCCATTACTCCTAGCGAAGCAACTTCATTGTCTCCCACCTATCCTACACATCAATTATCCAATACCAACGTGAAGCTATAGTAAAGGTGCACGGGGTCTTTCCGTCCCGTTGCGGGTACTCGGCATCTTCACCGAGACTACAATTTCACCGAGCTCGTGGCTGAGACAGTGCCCAGATCGTTACACCATTCGTGCAGGTCGGAACTTACCCGACAAGGAATTTCGCTACCTTAGGACCGTTATAGTTACGGCCGCCGTTTACTGGGGCTTCAATTCAGACCTTCTCCACAAGTGGATAAGCCCTCCTCTTAACCTTCCAGCACCGGGCAGGTGTCAGGCCTTATACATCATCTTTCGATTTAGCAAAGCCATGTGTTTTTGATAAACAGTCGCCTGGGCCTTTTCACTGCGGCCCCGCTAATGCGGGGCGTCCTTTCTTCCGAAGTTACAGGACGAATTTGCCTAGTTCCTTAGCCACGGATCACTCGAGCACCTCAGGATTCTCTCCTTGACTACCTGTGTCGGTTTGCGGTACGGGTATTCATTTCTATACGTTACGGCTTTTCTTGGAAGTAACTACTTTACTTTGCTTTGCCGAAAGGCTAGGCTCAACGTACATTTCCGTCAGTACGTAGCAATCTCGTTACCCCGTCCCCGTATTGCAGGATGAATGAGTACAGGAATATTAACCTGTTGTCCATCGACTACCCCGTTTGGGTTCGCCTTAGGTCCCGACTAACCCCCAGCTGATTAGCATGGCTGGGGAAACCTTAGTCTATCGGTGAGCGGGTTTCTCACCCGCTTTATCGTTACTTATGCCTACATTTTCTTTTCTAAACGCTCCAGCATGCCTCGCGACACACCTTCAATGCTGATTAGAATGCTCCCCTACCACCCGCCATTGGCGGGTTCATAGCTTCGGTGATACATTTATGCCCGTTTATTATCCACGCCCGATCGCTCGACTAGTGAGCTGTTACGCACTCTTTAAATGAATGGCTGCTTCCAAGCCAACATCCTAGCTGTCAATGCAATCGGACCACGTTTGGTCAACTTAATGTATACTTGGGGACCTTAGCTGATGATCTGGGTTCTTTCCCTCTCGGACATGGACCTTAGCACCCATGCCCTCACTCCCGAGTATATTTTATAGCATTCGGAGTTTGTCAGGGGTTGGTAGGCGGTGAAGCCCCCTAGCCCTATCAGTAGCTCTACCTCTATAAAACTCAACCTCGAGGCTGCACCTAAATGCATTTCGGGGAGTACGAGCTATTTCCCAGTTTGATTGGCCTTTCACCCCTACCCACAGTTCATCCAAAGACTTTTCAACGTCAACTGGTTCGGTCCTCCATTCCATGTTACTGGAACTTCAACCTGACCATGGGTAGATCACAAGGTTTCGCGTCTACCGCCAATAACTAAGCGCCCTATTCAGACTTGCTTTCGCTTCGACTACTTCTCTTAAAGAATTAATCTTGCTATTGACGAGTAACTCGTAGGCTCATTATGCAAAAGGCACGCAGTCATCCGTCATAGACGGACTCCTACAGCTTGTAAGCGTATGGTTTCAGGTACTATTTCACTCCCTTAATAAGGGTACTTTTCACCTTTCCCTCACGGTACTGGTTCACTATCGGTCTCTCAGTAGTATTTAGCCTTACCGGATGGTCCCGGCTGATTCAGACAGGATTTCTCGTGTCCCGCCCTACTCAGGATACTGCTAGGTAACTAAACTATTTCGTGTACGGGGCTTTCACCCTCTACGGCTTAGATTTCCATCTAATTCCACTATAATTTAATAGTCCACATTGCAGTCCTACAACCCCAATCTTGCCGAAACAATATTGGTTTGGGCTGTTCCCCGTTCGCTCGCCACTACTAGGGGAATCACTATTGTTTTCTCTTCCTCCGGTTACTTAGATGTTTCAGTTCACCGGGTTAACTTCCTTGCGGATGTCCGTAAACGGACGGGTTTCCCCATTCGGATATCTCTGGATCAATGGTTGTTTGCACCTCCCCAAAGCTTTTCGCAGCTTATCACGTCCTTCTTCGTCTCTGAGAGCCAAGGCATCCACCATACGCCCTTATTAGCTTTTAAATAAGCTTAATTTATTTTGATTTTTTTTCTGATTAATTTCAATATGTCAAAGAACATTTCCTTTCAACTCGTTAGTTGAATCTGGATTGTGGAGAATATCGGAGTCGAACCGATGACCTCCTGCGTGCAAGGCAGGCGCTCTAGCCAGCTGAGCTAATCCCCCAAAAGTTATAGTAGTCCCTCGCAGATTTGAACTGCGGACCTCTACATTATCAGTGTAGCGCTCTAACCAACTGAGCTAAGGGACTAAAATACCTTGCTCCGTGTGATGTAAAGTCTCCACTGAGCCTTTTGGAATATGTTAAAGAAGTAAGAAAAAGTACTGTAATAGGATTATATATATTACTATACATAATGATTCCGTGTTACTCTAAAAAGGAGGTGTTCCAGCCGCACCTTCCGGTACGGCTACCTTGTTACGACTTAACACCAGTTACTAGTTTCACCCTAGGCAGCTCCTTGCGGTTACCGACTTCAGGCGCCCCCAGCTTCCATTGTTTGACGGGCGGTGTGTACAAGGCCCGGGAACGTATTCACCGCGCCATGGCTGATGCGCGATTACTAGCGATTCCAGCTTCATAGAGTCGAGTTGCAGACTCCAATCCGAACTGAGATGAGTTTTTGAGATTAGCATCCTGTCGCCAGGTAGCTGCCCTTTGTACTCACCATTGTAGCACGTGTGTGGCCCAGGGCGTAAGGGCCGTGATGATTTGACGTCATCCCCACCTTCCTCACAGCTTACGCTGGCAGTTTCTTTAGAGTCCCCGGCTTAACCCGCTGGCAACTAAAGATAGGGGTTGCGCTCGTTATAGGACTTAACCTGACACCTCACGGCACGAGCTGACGACAACCATGCAGCACCTTGAAAAATGTCCGAAGAAGGACTTGTTTCCAAATCTGTCATTTCCCATTTAAGCCCTGGTAAGGTTCCTCGCGTATCATCGAATTAAACCACATGCTCCACCGCTTGTGCGGGCCCCCGTCAATTCCTTTGAGTTTCAACCTTGCGATCGTACTCCCCAGGTGGATCACTTAACACTTTCGCTGTGCCACTGACTGTATATCGCCAATAGCTAGTGATCATAGTTTACAGCGTGGACTACCAGGGTATCTAATCCTGTTCGCTCCCCACGCTTTCGTGCCTCAGCGTCAATGATGACTTAGTGAGCTGCCTTCGCTATCGGTGTTCTATGACATATCTAAGCATTTCACCGCTACATGTCATATTCCGCCCACTTCAATCATATTCAAGAAAATCAGTTTCAATGGCAGTTCCTCAGTTGAGCTGAGGGATTTCACCACTGACTTAATTTCCCGCCTACGCACCCTTTAAACCCAATAAATCCGGATAACGCTTGGACCCTCCGTATTACCGCGGCTGCTGGCACGGAGTTAGCCGGTCCTTATTCTTGTAGTACCGTCAGCCCTTCTCACGAGAAGGGGTTTCTTCCTACATAAAAGAAGTTTACAACCCATAGGGCAGTCATCCTTCACGCGGCATGGCTGGATCAGGCTTGCGCCCATTGTCCAATATTCCTCACTGCTGCCTCCCGTAGGAGTCTGGTCCGTGTCTCAGTACCAGTGTGGGGGATCATCCTCTCAGAACCCCTAGACATCGTAGCCTTGGTGAGCAGTTACCTCACCAACTAGCTAATGTCACGCATGCCCATCTTTAATCGCCTAAACTTTAACATTTATACCATGCGATATTAATGTTCTATGGGGTATTATTCCAAATTTCTCTGGGGTATTCCCCGATTAAAGGTAGGTTGCATACGCGTTACGCACCCGTGCGCCACTCGTCATCAGATTGCAAGCAATCTATGTTACCGTTCGACTTGCATGTGTTAGGCCTGCCGCTAGCGTTCATCCTGAGCCAGGATCAAACTCTCCATTGTAATTATAACGTTTAATATTTGTATAACTTGGAGTCTATTCATTTTTATTCGGGTCACCTTTGTTATATAGGTGGCTTAATTCAAATAAATACTATTACTAGTACTTTTACCTTTCTTACTTCATTAATTCAAAGAACTTTATTTTTCCCGCTTTTAAACTCTTTCGTTTCATTTGGGTCGGCAAAGGTAAGAACGTTTTTTATTCCTGCAAGAAAAAAAATAACTTTTTTTATCTTTTTTCTCTAAAATTACGCAATCTTCTGATTTTGTTATCCTTAAAAAAATGAAACTTCAAACCCCTGGTTTTACCGATTTTTACCGCTCCTCATCAAATAAAATCGATATCTTATTCTCAAACGGGGTGCAAATGTAGAAACTCTTTTGGTTTCAACAAGTTTATTTGTTGATTTTTTTTGTTTATTTTCTAATCTTTAAGACAACATACACAATAACTGATGTTTAGGGAGTGCTCGAGGATATAGGTTTTTTAACTATTTCAATTTCTTTAGCAATTCTTGAGCTTGTGTTTTGTAGTAATCCCCTTCTTGGATGATATCTTTGAGTAAAATTTCGGCTGAGTCATATTCACCAGATTGGAAATATGTTTTAGCTTTGTACCATTGTGCATCTATAGAAAAAGATTTATAAGGATGTTTAAATGCAACATCAAAATGATTAATTGCTTTATCGAACTGTGAAATATTGTAATAACATATTGCACTATAGAAATGAGCATTTAGATCTTCTGGGTATGATTCTAATATTATATTAAACCTTTTTAATGCAGTTTTGAAATCATTTTCACTTAAAAACTTCATTGTTTCGTTTAGATATTCTTTGTATGGAATTTCTATAGTTGTTTTTTTTACCTCATGAACTTCGTTTAGTTCTGACTCTTTGTTTTCTAGGATAGCAGATGTACCAGTATAAGTATCATTTTGAAAATCTATTTGATTCTTATATATTACAGCATAATTAACCACTTTAAACTTGTGCATATATACATGTGGTACTTTAATATACTTCAGTTTGTCATTTGAAGGAAGGTTTATTGAATTTTCCATTTTAGGTTTTTGGTAACTAATTAACTCTTCTATATAATATGAAGAATCTTTTGAAAATTCGAACGAAATGGGAATAATTGCATTTGAATCATTTAGAATTGGAGAATTATCAATTAGTGTATTGGCTAGAATAAGTTGTATTTCAGGTAAAAGAACTGCGCTGTCTATTTGATTTTCGGATAAAGATGATGGATTATCAATTAAATTATTAGTAGAAACTGAATCGCTACCAACATTTGAATTTGCATTTTTTTGTTTAACAACTACATCTCCGCTTTCAGGAAAAAGTTTAGAACCTAGAACGAGCATTAATACCACAAGAACGATTGCCAACATAATAGAATGATGAAATTGCCATCCTTTGGATTTTTTATCAATCATTTTGAATGTTTCAGTTTTTACTTCTTCTAATTTAGATAAAGCATCTTTATTAGTTTCAAATCCTTCTATCGCATCCATATTAAAATCATCTTGAGCAATCTTTCTTTCGATCTTTCTTTTTTGTTCGACAGAAAGATTCCCTGAAAAGTACTCTTTGATTTCTTTTTCTGAGAGTAAATTGTATTTTTTAAATATGTCTTTTGGATTTCCCATTGTTAAAATACTTTATTTTCTATGTGATTTTCCATGTATATTCTTAGATTTCTTTTTCCATTTTGAATATTGCTTTTTACTTCATTAAGAGAGAGACCTGTTTTTTTAGAAACATCATCGTAACTTAATTCCTCAATATAAAAAAGCATTATACATAACCTTTGGCTTTCTTTAAGTTGCAGTAATGCCTTATCTAGTTCATTAAATTTTAATTCATTTGCTTCGAAATTACTTAACTCCTCTTGTTCGTATGGCAATTGTATATCATCTATATTTGAAGTATCGTGCTTTTTTTTCCTCAATATCATTAAGCAATGATTTTTGGAGACCATATATAGCCAAGATTTAAAATAAGTAACTTTTGTGTTTTTGAGATCTTCAATTATCTTTTCGAAAATTTTAATTACAGCATCTTTACTATCGTCACTATTTTTCAAATACTTCAAGCAAACTCCAAAAACTAAAGCTCCGTATCTATCAAATAAAAATCCAATATACTTTGCATTGAGTGTTTTTTGATACTTCAACACCAGTTTTGAGTCACTTAAATCGCTATTTCTTTTTCCGAAAATCAATTGTATATGAAGTTTTTGATTAAATTAAAAATACTATTCTTTTTTCTGAGGGGCAAAGTTATCTTTTTAAGTATAAATGGGTAATATAGTTTTGGAATTAAATTTGGAATTTGAGTTGGAACAGCTTTAACCACCCCCTAGCCCCCTCCGAGGGAGGGGGAAGGATAATATATTTCTTAGTGATCGTGATACAAATCGAAGTAACTTTTGGTTTCGATAACCACTACTCCGCCCATTGTGTAACCAAGGGAGGGGGAAGGGATTACTTTATTTTCTTAAAGACTCATAATATAAATCGAAGTAACTTTTGGTTTCAACAACGACTACTCCGCCCATTGTATCTCCATATTTTGCAGGAACTCCTCCTGTATAAACAGACATTCTATTGATCCCTTGACTTGGAAGTATTGGTCTTCCTCCGGTTATTTTAACTCCATCGACAATATATAATACATCTCCATTTCTAGAACCTCTGAAATAAATTTCGTTTCCGTCTTCAGAAACTTGAACGTTTGAATTTCCATCTCCTGCAATTCTATTGATATTTGTTCTTGTTGGAGAATTTTTAATTTGTTCCCATGAGGTTGTTACCAAACTTGTTTCTTCTGGATTAATTAACTTTACTGCTGAAACATCTAATACTTTAATAACATTTCCATTTGAAATTAATATTTCCCCAGCAAAAGCTATTTGTTCAGTTTGTACTATAATTCCTGGTAACGTTGTTGTGCCATATTCAACATTTGATACTACTAAATCATAAGTGCCTGCCGGAAGCGGTTTTATTTTGAATTCACCGTCAATATTTGTTACCGTTCCAACAGCATTTCCATTGGACATTACATAGACATTTGAAAAAGGAACTGGTTCTTTCGTTTCTTTGTCGAGAACTTTTCCTTTAATCTCTCCGAAACTTGCTTGTGCAATAAGACCTATACTCATAAGGCTAATTGCGATTGTCATCATTGTTTTCATTTTATATAATTTTTATGTTCACCATCTAAGATGTAGAAAGCATAAAAATTCCATAAATATTTATCGAAAAACTGAAAACTTTTTTTGAATTGTTTGATTTTGTTGGTTTGAGTTGAATAATATACAGCCCATTACTTCAAACTTGAAACATTTAAATAATTATTAGGATTTGAAAAAGGTTCAGAAATCAGTAACTTTCCTTGAAGATCGAAAACTTGAACATTATCTATTGTAATATCATCTGATGCTATATATAAATCGTTGTTTGTTGGATTTGGATAAATTGTAACCTCAGGATTCCACGGTTTAATTTCTTTTTGAGATAATATATAATCTTTTCCGGAAGTAAAAACAGGTCTCATCATTAAAGAACCTTCAAAACTTGTATTTTGCCAAGAACTAGAAAGTTTGTAAAATATTTTATCTTGATTATTAATATTGTAATCAAAACCAATATTTAATCTATCGGCAGAAGCTTGTTTCCAACCTACATAATAAGTCCCAGACACCAAAACTTTTTCTGGTAAAACATATTCAAAGAAACCATTTTGACCTACATTATATTGCGGAGAATATGTTTCGGGGACTAATTGATCTGTAGTATAAATCAAATTCCCAGGTTCTCCTTGAAAATCGTCCCAAATTTGGAGAAAAAACAACTTACTACTAACATCATTTACAGAGGGAGAGAAATGAATTTGAATTGCTCTTATTGTATCTGAAAGTCCTGGAGCCAGAGTGAATCTGTATGCTAATTCTGCACCAATACTCACTAGACCATAAGCCGCTTCGGCTGTTCCGTCATCATAAGAGTAGTAATTTGAGAAATGTTGAATATGAGTAAGTGTGTCATTTTGAGGAATATCACTTGCGGTAAGTGTATTGTTATTGATAAACTGAACTACTTTAAAATCCGCGCAAGTATCTGCATAAACAGTATCAAACCAAAAAGTAGTTGGAATATTATAATTCATATCGAAATAACTTTTGGCTGGAATATTTGGAGTAGTAATAATATATGGTAGCGTTTCAATTAGATTATTATCATAAGTAAGTTGCATATTGCAAGGATTTACAAAAGGCGTAACGTTTGCTGAATTGAATGTTAGTGCTACGTGACTTGTAATCATGTTATTTTCTGGAGCAAATTCATAATGTGTCCAAGGCATTGCAGTAAACTCTTTGATAAAAGAAGGGGATGGTTCTGCGTAAGCCCAGTCTTTGGTAATGGTATCTTCATAAGACCTCAGGATATCTAAATGAACATAATCCAAGTGCCAAACATCAATACTGCCTGTTAGAGAGCCATAGTTTTTGAATCTAAATTGGAATCCATTTTGGAAATAAATTGGATCTATAATTTTGATTAAGTTCATTTTAAAAACATCAGATGTATATCCGTTTGTTCTCCAAACAGTATTCCATTGATTAAATAATGGCGACCAGTACTCTAGAATTAGAGAATCATTAGCATCTGGATTTTCACCAAAACCTCCAGGTTCAACTAAAAAACTCATATAAACAGAATCTCCAAGTACCACTCCACTCATATCAATTGGTTTTGAGGTAAGCACATCTGCCACACCGTAAGCAGAAGGAGAAGTGAAATCATAAGGATAACCATTTTCGTCCAAACCATCAAATGAAGCTACGCCAAGAGTTTGAATATTTTTTGCGTAAGTATAATTATGGTAAACCTCAACATCTTGCCAATAGGTATTTGTATCTGAAGCGATTTCACTTACAAAATAAATTGTTGCAGAATCTTGAATAATATCATAATCAAACACGTTAATAGTATCTCCAAAAGGGTTATTATTCCAAAGGCTATCATAAATTTCATAGCCAGGCCAAACTTTAACCGTTTGAGATGTAACAGGATAAGCATCAATATTAAAAACTTCTGCTAACTGATCTGGGTTGGGAATTTTATTGACTAAGATAATAGAATCAAAACCAAAACCTGGCACAGTATCATATTCATAAACAAAAGTAGAATCATACATAAAAGTTGTTCCCATTGGAACTGGATTTCCAACTATTTCTATTCTGTAAAATGTTTCACTGACAACATTCGGGTCAGTTTCATTTGCATTGAATTTCGGAAAATGATTCTGTGAAAAATCATCTAAAAAAGGAAGTTGAATAGTATCAAAAAGATAAATAAAAGTATTGTGAATCAATCCTACTTTTTCAGAATTTAATTTATTATGAGTTTTTAAATTTGAATTATATTCAAGAGGCACTAATTCTTCTTGTGCAAATGCAATATTGATTGACAAAAAAATAAAAGTGAATATGTATAGTAGTTTCTTCATGAATAGGATAAACTCAAAAAAAGTCTAATTATTGTTTCCTGTATCATCTGGAACAGTAGCAATAGGTTTTTTAGCAATTGCTGTCACTGTAGATCCAGAGGCTACAATACCTTGAGGCACACTTCCTGGTGTAGGGTTTTGACTTGTAATTACAAAATTAGAAGAATCTGCTTGATTCAACGCTTCCGGTTCGTAAATAACATCCAAAATTAAACTTGCACTTGTCAAAGTATGATTCGCTTCTAAAACTGTCATTCCTTTGATATTAGGCAAGGTAATCGCTTGTCCACCAGAACCTGTTCCGTGAACCACAGTAATTTTAGTTCCTTTTAAAAGTTTAGCACCTGACTTAACTGTTTTACCATTCACTTGCAATTCAATTACATTGTCATTATCTGATGGTTTTGAAGTAAAATCAACTTTAAAACCTCTAGACTCTAATTTAATTTTTGCCACTTCTTTGGAAACTACAAAATCTCCTGTTAAATCAGGGACTTCTTTGTATTCTCCACTTTTTTTCACAATGGTAAGGTAAATGGTTCTTCCTGGTTTTACAGAGTCATAATTAATTTTGGGATCTGGATCTTGTTTGATAACAGTTCCACTTGGATATTCATCACTATAAGTAGAGTCATTGACTAAATAATTTAATTCTGTTCCTTTCATTTTTTCTGAAAGATCATCTACATGGGTGCCAACTAGATATGGCACTGCTTTTTTGATGCCGTGATTGGTGTATTCGTCAAGGCTATTGATATTACAATAAGGAATTAAAATCGCTAGGGAGAGCGCCAATACAAGATTGATTAAGAATAATTTACTCACCAAAAATCTTAGAAAAGCACCTAAATGTTTTCTGAATAAAAAAAGAATTAAGGATATAAATGCAATTATCCCAACAACGATCCAAACCATTTGTTTTAAATTTTACTATCGGGCAAAGATATAAATATCGTGAGTTCGACATAAGAAATAAGTTTGTTTTTTTTATTATAGATGTTACGACATACGATTTAACGACATACGATGTTACGACATACGATTTAACGACATACGATTTAACGATATACGATATACGATATTACGACATACGATGTGACGACATACGATTGGACGACAAACGAATTTACGATGAAATGTAATTTGAAAATTGATTATTATGTTGACTGGTTAATTCTCAGTTAAAAACTATTTATTATTCAAGTAAAACATAGATTGAGATAACAGCAAAGAGTTGATAACTATTCTGATGTTTTAATATAAAATTGGATTCATCTTAATAGTTTTGATTCAAATTTATGGAGACTATGATAGTTGCAATTATAGAAGGTGGGTATAGTCATGAGAAAGTTGTTTCGCTGAAAAGTGCACAAACTGTTCATGAACATCTGAACAAAGAAAAATACAAAACATATAGAGTAAGGATAGATTCTGATGGTTGGTACGGCTATACCAATGATGGAAAATATGCGCCAATCAATAGAAATGATTTTTCAATGATTGTTGATGGTGAACATATTAAATTTGAATATGCATTTATTGTAATACATGGAACTCCTGGTGAAGACGGAAAGTTGCAGGCTTATTTTGATATGATGAATATTCCTTACAATACTTGCAATCAATTATTATCTACATTGACATTTAACAAATTTATTTGTAATACATTTTTATCGAAATTGGGTATTCCTGTCGCAAAAGCAATACTTGTAAACAGAGGTGCTCAATATGACAAAGAACATATCCTAAAAGAATTAGGACTTCCATGTTTTGTGAAACCTGCTGATGGAGGAAGTAGTTTTGGTGTAACAAAAGTGAAAAACATTTCCCAATTGGACGATGCTATTAAATTGGCAACTGAGAATGGTAATGGTACGCAAGCATTAATCGAACAATTTTTAGATGGAAGAGAAGTAACTAACGGTGTCTATAGAAACACAAAAGAAACAATAGTTCTTCCCATTACAGAGATTATTTCAAAAAATGAGTTTTTTGATTACAATGCAAAATATGCTGGTGATTCTGAAGAAATTACTCCTGCAAAACTTTCTGATGAAATGACTTTGAAAGTAAAATCACTGACTAAAAAAATATACAATTTACTCAATATGTCAGGTTTGGCTAGAATTGACTATATCATTGTAAAAGACGAACCTTATATGATTGAAATCAATACAGTTCCTGGACAATCTGCAGCGAGTATAGTTCCTCAAATGGCAAGAGCCGAAGGTATTCCTCTTTCCCAAATTTTTGATGAGATAATTGAATGTTCTTTGTTAATTAGATAATTAGTTAATTGACTAATTATCTAATTTACTTTTAAACTGCTACATCATGTTCTCTGAGAGCATCGTTTAAAGATGTTTTTAGATCTGTGCTAGGTTTTCTTTCTCCAATAATTAGTGCGCAAGGAACTTGATAAGATCCAGAAGGGAATTCTTTGGTATAACTTCCTGGGATTACCACTTTTCGAGGAGGAACATATCCTTTAATTTCAATAGGTTCACTTCCTGTAACGTCTATTATTTTAGTGGATTTTGTAAGGACAACATTTGCTCCTAAAACGGCTTCTTTTCCTACACGAACACCTTCAACAACGATACATCTACTTCCAATAAAAGCATTGTCTTCTATGATAACTGGACTTGCTTGAAGTGGTTCAAGTACTCCTCCAATTCCAACGCCACCACTCAAATGAACATTTTTGCCGATTTGAGCACAAGACCCCACTGTAGCCCAAGTATCTACCATTGTTCCGCTATCAACATAAGCCCCGATATTTACATAAGAAGGCATCATGATGACACCACTTGCCACGTACGCTCCGTATCGTGCTATGGCATGAGGCACAACTCTAACACCTAGTTTTGCATAGTCTTTTTTCAAAGCCATTTTATCATGAAATTCGAAAGGCCCTACTTCAATAGTTTCCATTTTTCTAATTGGAAAATACATTACAACCGCTTTTTTTACCCATTCATTTACTTGCCAATCTCCACTTTCGGTAGGTTCTGCGGTGCGCAATCTTCCTTTATCAATCTCCTCGATTACTGCGTTGATTGCCTCTTGGGTTGAAATTTCTTTGAGTAACTCTCTGTTTTCCCAAGCTTGTTCTATGATTTTTTTTAAGTCTTGCATTGTAATGTGATTTTAATTTGTTACATGAAACCTCAATCCAAAATTAAATTTTGGAAGTTGTGTTCTTTCTTCTTTTACGATATCAAAAAGCATGTATTCAGCAGTGATACTAACTGCATTTGTTAAGCCTAAAGCTAAATAAACTCTAACATCATTGAATTTATGAATCCATCTTTCAGAAAGTTTAAAATCGAATGATTTGTCTCTTGAAATTTGTCTAAAAATTAATGGTAAATTATAATACCCTCCTAACTCCAAGAAAGCTCTTTTTTGATTATATTTTTTGTAATTTGATATATATATTTTCGAAGCCAACCCAAACTGAGCACCTAAATGAGAGTAATATTGATGTTTAATTTGTTGACCATTATAAATCGGATTATTATTGATATTGTGAAAAGTATAATTTCCTCCTGAAAAAATAACAAAAGAAGTCCTCGACCAGTTATCAATTAAAAATTCAGTTCCATATTTCATATCGTACTTAAAAGAATTTATTTCTAAACTTTCATTTTGAAATAATTGACTGTTGCCATACGTTAAACCAATAGCTCCGTATAATTTAGATAAATCAATTGTGTTACATTCTCCATCACAACTTGAATAAGAGACAGTGTTATTCCCCAAATAACTATTTAAATAAGTTACTTCATTTCCATTTACTTTAACATTATTTAAAAGTTGTGTATGTTCTTCAAACTCAAATTCTATATTATAACTATCTGGAATCAATCTATATTCTTGCACAAAATCCCGTCTATAATTATTATAAATTTGATAAAACACATGTCCTGAATCATTAAATATTTTAAGTGAATGTGATTCAAATGCCAATGGATGTGATAGTGAAATAATCCCCTCTTCAATATCAGTATTTGCAGTATATTCTGGAAATCTACTTGTAATTTCACCTTTGTTTACAATTAATTCTTTTAAAGGATAAAAAGAATAGATACTTTGATGAATCCCTGTGTTACTAATCATAGCAAGAGTTTTATAATAATTATCAACTCTTATCAACTTGAATGTATCAGAAACAGGTACAAATTGTTGCTCCATACTCATAATGGTGTCCCAAGCTTCTGTTTTTTTGTAATCTTTATTAGGTTTAAGCACTTCGCTTAAAAATAATTTACCATCTTCAAATACATATTCCCCTTTGAATACGAAATCATTTTGACTGTCGTTGAAGTACAAAGATGGACTAGGCGAAATGACGTAATAATCTCCTTTGTAAGAAACGATATCGTAAAAACTTTGGCTGAAAGCACCAACATTAGTGAATATAATTGCTATAAAAAGTAGTAGAAATTTCATTTAAGAACTATTTTGAATTGTAATTTATTTACTTTGGCAAATGTAAACTATCTTTGCGATATGCCAAAAATAATTGCTATAGATTATGGTTCCAAAAGAATGGGGCTTGCTGTTACTGATGATTTACAAATAATTGCTTCTGGGCTTACCACAGTGCATTCGAGTGAGTTGATTGGATATTTGGAAAATTATTTTTTGAAAAACCAAGTCGAAACCATTGTTGTAGGATTACCCAAAAGTCTCAAAAACACTGATACTGATAGTTCAAAAGAAGTTCAAAAATTAATTGTGAATCTTTCGAGAAAATTTAAAGACAAAAAAATTGAAACTTTGGACGAGAGATTTACTTCAACAATCGCTTCAAGAACGATTTCTCAGAGTGGCATGAGTAAAAAGAAAAAACAAAACAAATCACTTATTGATGAAATCAGTGCTGTGATTATTTTACAAGATTATTTACAACAAAAATCAAATGGAATTAGATATTAAATACAAACCGATTGTCATCATAGCGCTTCTATTCGTGTCTTTAGGCATTGCACTAGGTGCTATTGGTGCTCACGGACTGGAAGGAATCGAACAAATTTCGAATAAGAATATTGAAAGTTGGAAAACTGGCGTTTTGTATCAATTATTTCAAGGATTGGGATTATTGGTTTTGGTGCTATTTTCACAATTTTTCAAAGTAGAGAAAGTCAAATTAAGTTTGAGCATCATCACAATTGGAACTTTTTTATTTTCGTTTAGCATTTATGTTTTGGTACTAAACAACATTTGGAACATCAACGCATTGAAATACGCAATGATTCCTTTAACTCCCATTGGAGGTTTATTAATGATTCTGGGCTGGGTAGTTTTTTTAGGGAAGGTTTTAGTTGCTAGACGCTAGATGTTAGACGCTAGATGCTAGATGCTAGACGCTAGATGCTAGATGCTAGACATTAGACGTTAGACATTAGACGCTAGACATTAGATGCTAGACTTTTGATGGTTGATGGAGGATGTGTTCAATCTTCGCTATTGCTTCGATTGATGAAAGATGGAGGATGGGTTGTTTGACATACGATTTAACGACATACGATGTTACGACATACGATGTTACGACATACGATTGGACGACATACGATGTTACGACATACGATGTTACGACATACGATTGGACGACATACGATGTTACGACATACGATTTAACGATATACGATGTAATTAGATAATATGGTAATTTGATAATTAACGTGAATAAAAAATCGTTAAACATAATATATAAATTCACAAAGCAAGTAAGGTTTAAATTATTGTAAAAGTCAAACTTTTTGAAATTTCAAAATCTTTATGGCTCTTTGTGAAATAGATTTTTTCATTTACTATCCTCAATTTTAGTTTTTGGCAACTCCAAAACCTAAGAAAGAATTATTTTAGTTGTCACTTTAACTTATGCTGTTAAAAAAAAGAGGTTACTCGATAGAAAAAAAACAGAATGCAATCATCATCTTGTTTTTCAGTCTTTAACATTTAACCTTGAAGCGGTTTGAAACCAAAAACCCCAAACTCAAAGTTAGTTACTTCTTCTTTTTAAGCATTTGATAATCCAGGAAATAAACCAACCTAAAGGAAAGACTATTCAATTGACTGGTTTCTAGTGTTTGTCTTAAATTTTGTAAGTAAGCGATTTCTTCGAAATTCGAACTTGTAAAAATGTTGTTTTTCCATACAATATTCAGCTCACTTGCGGGTGCAAAAACCCATCTATACACCATATCTATAGAAAAAGCATTATAACTAGTATTGTAAATCGATGAATTATCAGGATTCAAACCTGTTTCTTCCGATTCAGTAAGATAACCGTCTGTTTGTAATTCGTAAAAATTAAAATAGGCTACTGTGGACCAATAATGACGTAATCTAAAGGTAATTCCCATTTTATTATTCATGGTGTAAGTCATTTCGATAACATTGGTTGTGGTGTTGACATCTCTTTTTCCAAAAATAATAGCATTTTGTACATTAGGTATTCCAAAAAAGGGAAGAGCATAGCCTTGTTCTTTTATTTTCATGTCAAGATCAAAACGATAAACTAAAAACATTTTGTCAGAAACTCTTAATCTTGGGCTAACTCCCAATGAAAATTCTCTCCAATCGTCATTATTGATTTTACTTGCGCCTAAACTTACATCCAATGCAAATTTCTTTTGATAGTTTGATGAAATCCAACCATTTAAATTGAACCATCTTGGTGCAATGAAAAAATATCCTGGCGTTCTAGGTTCAAAATAATCATAACTAACGCTTCCTGCATTAAATCTTAAATTGGCTGAATGGAATTTTTTATTCGTAATTCCTATTCCTCCATTTACTTCAAAATTATTAAAGACATCCGGATTATAGAGCTTTGTGTAAGAAGCTGTGAAATCTGTCCAAATTCTATTTAAAACCCAAACAGGTTTGTAAACATTATATCCTAATGTCGTGCTTAATGTTCTTTGATTATTATTGAATAAAAATCCTAAATCATTTGGATCGAAAGTGTCAGAAAGTTCTGAATAATTGGCATTATATATGAAATTCCCTTTTTGTTTTCCCAATCCAAATGATAAATTGTGTCCTAGTTCTATTTTACTTCTAAAAATCTGACTTAATGCTCCATTTAATGACAAAAAGTACTTGTTGTCTTTGGTATTAAAATTACTATTTAATCCTGAAACATTTGCATCATAATGGTGTCCATCTCTTAGAACATTGGTATTGGTAAAAGTAATTGAACTGTTGTTTTTTAAATTCTGATCTAAAACCAAAACATTGTAATTGGTAAGCGGTGAAGTTTCAATTTTTCTAGTGGCATTGTTTGTTGTGTCAGCAACTGTAGCAAATTGAGCCGCACTCACTCCATTAAAAATTCCAATCCCCAACCCTGATTTGGTTCTTCCTGAAATTTTAGAGGCATTATACAATCTAGAACTATTAGGATTGTCGATAATTTGTTCATTTTCTTGAAGCTGCCCCCTTACATTATCTCTTCCCATGGGAGACATTCCTACCCTACGTGAATAAAACAATCCTGCTTTTTCAAACAATTCGACTCCTTCGGAAAAAAACTGTCGATTTTCATCAAAGCGAACTTCAAAAGGAGAAAGATTCAAAACAACATTATCCGTCACCACTTGACCAAAATCAGGAATTAATGTCATGTCTAATGTGAATGCTTCATTGATACCGTATTTAATATCCATGCCTCCATTTATGTTATAGCCCCAGTTATTTTGATCTTCTAAATTTACAGGAAAATGTTGCGCATATCCCGAAATATAAGGCAAAAGAAACAAACGAAGTGGTGGTTCTATATCTTTTAAACCTTTCAATTTACCAGACTGAGTAACAATATTTTCCAAATCAGGTTTGATTTCATTCCAGGATGCTTCTTCTCTGTTCACACTGATATACCTTGTAAAATTAATTCCCCAATCTTGGACATCTCCTTTGGCAAAACGTATGGCGCTATAAGGAATTTTTATTTCTGCCACCCAACCAAATTCTGTATGTTGAACTTCACTGTACCAAATCATGTCTAATCGAGATGAATAAGTACTTGAGTAAATCTTAGCGTCATATTGCACGCCCATGGTAGATACAGAAAATACAAAACCATTGAGTTGATCATTGTAGGTATCCAACATAATAGAAAAGTAATCCGTATTGGCATTATATCTATCTCTCTGACTTAGAATTTTGGACATGGTATTCACATCATCATAACAAATGGCCGCAAAATAAATAGCTTGATCATCATACACTACTTTAACTTCGGTAGATTGCGATGCTGAATCACCTGCAATCGGTCTTACTTGCGTAAATCCTTTTGCGATTTCTGCATGCTTCCAACATTCCTCATC
Source organism: Flavobacteriales bacterium (assembly GCA_018401455.1). Lineage (GTDB taxonomy): Bacteria > Bacteroidota > Bacteroidia > Flavobacteriales_D > Parvicellaceae > Parvicella. The sequence continues at coordinate 51,621 of JAGYKU010000008.1, read as the reverse complement.
CAAAATCCCATCTATAGTAATAGTCTCTTGCGTTTTTTGGGTATTGATAATTTTCTGAGCCATCACATTCCAAGAGGTCGTGATGCTCAATAGCAGCAACAAATAGGTTGATAATTTATTTATGTTCTTACTTTTCAAGCAATTGAATTTCGGCAAAGATATTCATTGATTTTTAACTATGAGATGTCAATGTTAAAAATTAGTCTTAAAGAACATTTAATGACTTAAACTATCAATTATTGAAGATAAAAAAATTATTTAAACAAAAGTAATTGTGCATCTTCTGAGGCTATAACTTTGTGAACTACATTTGGTTCAATATTCACAAAAACACCAGAAGTTAATTCAATTTTTGTATTATTTTCATCTTCATAAATTGCAGAACCACATTGATGCAATCAAAAATGAAGGCGTTTTGGTAATGTGTTCTTTTAATTGATTTCCTTTTAAAATTTGAAGCGATATGATTTTATGCTCTTGCCCTACAAAAGGAATCATTGTAGAAACTGATTTTTCTTGTGAATGTAATTCAGAAATATTCATTTTTGTTTCAAAGGTAAGTGTATTAATGACCCTAAGATATGACCAATGTCATAATGTCATAAAAATTTTATTGGTATTACTTTTGAACAAACCTTGTCAAGTTTGTAAGGATATTTATATCTTTGAGACCAATAAATTATCAGAATTAATAACAATTAAAAAAATAGAAAAATGGCTTTAGAATTTACAGAGGCGAATTTCGCTGAGTTGACAAATACTGACAAACCAGTTCTAGTTGACTTTTGGGCTCCATGGTGTGGACCTTGTAAAATGGTTGGACCTCACATTGACGCATTACATACAGAAATGGAAGGAAAAGCATTAGTAGGAAAAGTAAACGTGGATGATCACGGTGCTTTAGCAGCAAAATTTGGTGTTAGAAACATTCCTACCATCGTAGTTCTTAAAAACGGAGAAGTAGTAGAGAAAATGGTTGGTGCAGTTGGAAAAGACGTGCTTCAAGAAAAACTTTCTGCACATATTTAATCTTTTTTATGAAGAATTATAAAATCCCAATTGAGCAATTAGTTGGGATTTTTTATTTTTGTCAAATAAAACCCCCTCAATTTTTATGAACTCAAAAGAAAATCAAATCACCATTACTGTAATTGGTTTTGGCAACGTAGGAAGAGCCGTTGTTCACCATTTGATTCAACATCCAAATCCATACATTATCAACATTATGGACCCTTCTGAGCATACGGAAGGTTCTTGGTTGGATTTGAATCATGCGGCAATGCTTCAACCTCAACATGAACTTAAAAGAAATTGTGCAGATACATTCAATGCCTCCGATTTTGTTTTTCACTGCGCAGGAAAAGGTGTGGCACCAGGTGCATCTAGATTGAGCATTGTGATGGAAAATAAAGAATTGACCCAACAAATTTTTGAGAATTTCAAACCTACCAAAGACCCCAAAATCATAGTGGTCACCAACCCTGTTGATATTATCAGTTATTATACTTGGAAATACAGTGGAGTGGCTTCATACAAAGTAATTGGAACGGGGTCTTGGTTGGATACAGAAAGAATGAATTTCTATATTAAAGAACACACCAACACTCAAAAACCTATAAGAACCATGTTGATTGGCGAGCACGGCCAATCAGTTGTTTGGATGAAATCACACTCCTATATTGGAGCTATTCCTATCACAGAAGGGTTGACTATTTCCGAACAAGATTTATTATTTCAAAAAACATTAGACGCTGCCAAAACCATCAAAGCCACACAAACTGCTACCATTTATGGTGTTGCAGATGTTGCTGTAAGCGTAATGAGAGAATTGATAACTCCACAGAATCTTATCGTACCAGTAAGCACTTTGATTTCTCCAGAATACAAACAACTTTTGAATTGCGGTGATATTTTTATCAGTATTCCCGTTTTGCTCGATCATGAAGGAGCGCATCCCATTCCTATGATTAAGATGACAGCCGAAGAATTAACTCAACTTCAAAACTCTGCTCAGGTGATTGAAGAAAATAGGGTTTGAAAAATCATTTTTTAATTATTTTCTTTAATTTAGCAAAGAAATAAAAACTTATAGTTGGGATAGATATTTGGTGTTGTTTAAGAAGTTTTAAGTGAATCATCAAAAAAATGAATAAATACATTTGCATACTCCTCATTACTGTTATGTTTAATCACTTTTGTAGGTTTCACAATGATTATGTCAAACTTTACTTTTTAGAGTTTCAAATTGTAAGTCTAATTCTTGGTGTTTTCGGTTATTTGTCTTTTACTTTGTTAAAAGGCTTTCATAAAACAAATCACATAAAAAAAATCACTCTGTTACTAGACCAATAGACTCTATTTATGATTTATCTCCCTGCAATATTTTAGACTGGTTAACAGAGTTTAATATTGAAGGTCTTATCGGAACATTAATTGTTAGTTTAACATTTTTAATTTGACATTTATAGATTTAATTAAAATAAAACGCACGCTAACAACTAAGCATCTTGATTAATGATGTCCAAAATCTGAATGTGCTGTTGACTAACCCGGAGATGGGTTGTATTTTAAAAATATAAAATTAAAAATTAAATTAAAAAGCAAACATATTGATATTCCTTATTTACCTAATACCTTTTACCTTAACATCTATCAATAAATTGATTAACCTTATGTATAAAGAGAACCAAATAGGACATAGCGCACATAAGAAAGACACATAAGGTTATGTTTATGAAATCTATGATATCTATGAAACACAGAAAGAGAATCAAGAAATGGTTTGTATTCTAAAACATGAAAACAGGTATTATTACCTCAAGTTGATAAATAGATGGTAACTCGATTATGACAAAGAAGTATTTACTTTCAAACACCGAACCTCAAACAACAAACCCCAAACCCATCATCCCCCCAACAAAAACCCCATAGTATCAATACCATCAGCATATTCATTCAACTGAGGAATTTGTGCTTGTCCAAAAGGAATTTTATCTTGTGCTACAATGCATTGAATTTGTTCTGTCTTTTGCTTTAATTTTGCTTCGATTTCGGATTTATCGTTGTAATATTCGTAATACAAAGTTCCTATAGGCGACAATAAACTTTCATCTTGTTTTAAAAGTATAAATCCATTTTCGAGCAAATCGTATCTTTCTAAAAGAAAAATGGCTTTGTGATAATCGTAATTGTTGCCGTATTTTTTGTTGTCCGTAACATTCTGATAATGAAATAAACCTTTGAAAATTCTATCCAAATCAAACCCTTGAGGTAAATACAACTTGGTTACATTCCTGCATCCCAATCCATAATACGCAAAAATATCATCTGCCAATGCTTTCAGTTCTTCATCTGTTTCTGTACCATTCAAAAGTGCAACTGAAGTTCTGTTTTTGCGAATGATATGTGGATATTTACCAAAGTAAGATTCAAAATACCTTGCAGAATTGTTGCTTCCTGTGGCTAAAACAGCATCGAAATTTTCTAGTTTGCCTTGGGTAATTTTAATTCGATTGGGAATATTAACGTCAAAACAAGTCCAAACTTTGAGCAACGCTGGAATCAATTTATCATCATCTGTAGATAATTTAATCAGAGCTTGTTGTCCAGAAAGATAAACGCAAAGCAAATCGTGAAAACCAACCAAAGGAATATTACCCGCCATAATAATAGCGGTAGTTTTGTTGCTTTCTTGTTCTGGAATATTATAATTGCTAAGCCAATTATTAATTTTCTCTTCCGTCAAAACTGAACCCCAAGCCCCAAATGCTCTTCTGATTTCTTTTTCTTCAAACCAACCGTTGTAAATTTTTGCTTTTTGCACCCAAAATTCTAATTCTTCAAATTCTTCTTTGGTAATTCCCCAATCAAATCCTCCCCAAGGTTGTTGAGCACCAATTGCTTTCATCACAATTCCCAATTGAGTAAGACCTTTTATTTTATTTTGAATATGCATTCTAATTTTTATGTTATAAATTTGCAGTTCAAAATTAAAAAGAATATAGCTATGGCAATTAAAATAACTGACGAATGTATCAATTGTGGTGCTTGCGAACCAGAATGTCCCAATAATGCCATTTATGAAGGTGGTGCTATGTGGAAATTCAGCGATGGCACTTCTCTTAAAGGAAAATATACAGGACACAACACCAAAAAAACGGTAGATGCCGATGAAGAATTAGAGCCTTATGATATGGATGTATATTATATTGCAACTGATAAATGTACTGAATGCAAAGGGTTTCACGATGAACCTCAATGTGCTGCGGTATGTCCTGTAGATTGTTGCGTAGATGATGAAGAATGGAGAGAAACTGATGAAGCATTATTGGCAAAAAAAGACAGTCTTCACATTACCGATTGATATTTGTAACAGAATTCGCAAAATTACGTTATGAAAACCACTTACAATTTTAAGTGGTTTTTTTGTGGCTTATATTTTGTAATTAATTAAAAAAGTACCTTATGCTAAAATTTCTTTTTGTAATACTTATCACTTTTTTTAGTCAATTAATTTGGGCTCAAAATAGCAATATTGAACAATTAAAATCTTATGAAACTCAACTCATAAAAAAGTTAAAAGAAGTGAGATCATTCAAAGATAGAAGCGAACAAATCAAACCCAATCAAGAATTTGAAGCACTTTTGAGAAAAACTTTAGCATTTGATGAAGCCTTCAACTACCCTTTCGACTCTCTTGGAATGATGATGAGCACCATAAAATCTCCCGATGATGCTTTTAGAATTTTCAATTGGAACTTAGAATATGGAGAACATGAAGAGCAAAAGTACCATTGTTTAATCATGAAAAAAGACCCCAAGAAAGATGCTTTTACAATTATTGAACTCTTTGATAAATCTGAAAATGCACCTTATGACATTGAGTATGAAGCCAACACCGAAAAAAAATGGTATGGTGCATTGTATTACAAAATCATTCCTATAGAGAAATTTGGAGGAACGATTTACACTTTTTTAGGTTGGGATGGCAACAATATGATGAGCAATAAAAAAATCATTGAGACCATGCAGTTTCACAAAACAGATAAAGTAAAATTCGGTCATGCGATTTTTAAAGAAGAAGATGGAAAAACCAAGAGAAGAGTTGTTTTTCAATACAACAAACAATCTGTAATGTCTTTGAAACATCAAAGCACAAAGAAAACTGAAATGATTATTTTTGACCACCTCTCTCCTACTTCTCCCAATTTGGAAGGCATGAAAGATTGGTACGTTCCCGATTTAAGTTTTGATGCTTACGTCCTTGAAAATGGAAAATGGGTTTTCACTCCAGATGTAGATGCGAGAACTGGAAAAAAATTCAAGACAAAATATAATGAGCCTAAGGATGATAAACCTTGATTTATTCTATAACTTAAGTTTTTTGTATCTAGTTTGATTTTAAAATAAATTAAAAATGATTCTAAGTAAAATATAAAGGATAAGCGGATGAAAATTATAAAAAAAATTGCAAATACAGAATAGCAACAAAAATATTTAAATTCTCATATTCAATATTATTCTTTTTACAATAAATAATATTATACTTTGCAAAAGACACAATTATAATTAATGAATCACCAGAAAGCCTCTTTAAATAGAAGAATAGGTTCTGTACAGAAGGTTGAGATGATTATTATGTCAATAATGAAATATCAGATTCAATAACATATTATAACAAAATTTTACTCTGCTGATAGTTTAGAATATATTTTTCCAAATAATTACTCTATTTTTATTGTCAATGGAAAAAAATTGAAGAAGGTTTTTACTTTTGGGGAAACTTTATGAATGGTTACTACAAACAATATTAACCAAATGGATTTATTAAAATGGAAGGTGAACTATCTGAAGATGGTCTTAAAATAGGAGAATGGATTTATTATAATCGTAAAGGAAAAATAATAGCGAAAAGGAATTATAAAAAATGTAGATGGTTTAGATACCCTCTTTCTCCAAGAGAAAAAAAATGGGGGTAGTATATTTAAACATTAATTTATATAAAAATTGCCTTTCTTTGTGGATTTATATTAACTATATACCAAACAAAATAAATAAAAATCAATTCATCTTGTTTTTAGATTCTTACCAAAATTTACAATTCGTAGCATAAATATTTCTAACTTTGCGCTCTATACTTTTATAAGAATGAGCAATAAATACGAGAAACTTTTAGCCCCTTTGGATTTGGGATTTACCACCTTAAAAAACAGAGTCATCATGGGCTCTATGCATACTGGTTTGGAAGAACTAAAAGGCGGATACGAAAAAATGGCTGCTTTTTATGGTGAACGTGCCAAAGGTGGTGTTGGACTTATCGTAACTGGTGGAATTGCTCCTAATATTGCAGGATGGGTAAGCCCTTTTGCAAGTAAATTGACCAACAGTAGAACAGCAGCAAAGCACAAAGTAATTACAGAAGCGGTACATCAAAACGGTTCAAAAATTTGTTTGCAAATTCTACACACAGGAAGATATGGTTATCATCCATTTGCTGTGGCTCCAAGTGCTATAAAATCTCCAATATCTCCTTTCAAACCTTGGGCTTTGAGCAAAAGAGGAATTGAAAAAACGATAAGAGATTATGCAAATTGTGCTCAACTGGCAAAAGATGCTGGATACGATGGCGTGGAAGTCATGGGAAGTGAAGGTTACCTCATCAATCAATTTATTGTTACCAAAACCAACAAAAGAACGGACGAATGGGGCGGTTCGTATGAGAATAGAATTAAATTTCCACTAGAAATCGTTAGAAGAATTAGACAAAAAGTGGGAAATGAATTTATCATCATTTTCAGACTTTCAATGCTAGATTTAGTAGATGGCGGAAGTTCTTGGGAGGAAGTTGTTTTGCTTGCCAAAGAACTTGAAAAAGCAGGAGTTACGATTATCAATACTGGAATTGGTTGGCACGAAGCGAGAATTCCTACAATTGCCACTATGGTTCCTAGAGCAGCATTTTCTTGGGTCACTAAAAAGATGATGGGAGAAGTGAAGATTCCTTTGGTGACGACCAACAGAATCAACGACCCAAAAGTTGCCGAAGAAGTACTACAAGAAGGTTGCGCAGATATGATTTCTATGGCAAGACCTTTTCTTGCAGATCCTGAAATTATCAAAAAAACAGCAGAAGGAAGAGAGGACGAAATCAACACTTGTATTGGTTGTAACCAAGCGTGTTTGGATCATATTTTTAAACAACAAACGGCTTCTTGTTTGGTAAATCCAAGAGCTTGTCATGAAACAGAACTCAATTATTTACCTACAAAATCTCCTAAAAACATTGCAGTTGTAGGAAGTGGTCCAGCGGGACTTTCATGCGCTACTATTTTAGCGAGCAGAGGACATAAAGTGACGCTTTTTGATGCTGCTAAAGAAATAGGTGGGCAATTCAATATTGCTAAACAAATTCCTGGAAAAGAAGAGTTTTACGAAACTTTGAGATACTACAAAAAACAAATTGAGCTGCACAATGTAAACTTACAACTCCACAAAAAAGTAGATGTAGATGATTTAACTGGATACGATGAAGTAGTTTTGGCGACTGGAATTATTCCAAGAACTCCCAAAATTGAAGGAATAGACCACACCAAAGTTTTATCATACATCGAAGTTCTGAAAGATAAAGTGCCTGTAGGAAAGAAAGTAGCCATAATTGGTGCAGGAGGAATTGGTTTTGACACTGCAGAATATTTAACTCATGAAGGAAAATCAACTTCATTAGATACCGAAGCATTTTTGAAAGAATGGGGAATCGATCCATTGAACAATGCAAGGTCAGGAACTGAAGGGATTACACCTCAACATTCACCTTCTCCAAGGGAAGTTTATTTACTGCAAAGAAAAGAAACAAAAGTAGGTGATGGATTAGGCAAAACTACGGGTTGGGTGCACAGAATCTCATTGAAAAACAAAAATGTAAAAATGATTAATGGCGTGCAATACACCAAAATTGATGATGAAGGATTGCACATTACCATAAAAGACAAACCACAATTACTTGATGTAGATCACGTGATTATCTGTGCTGGACAAATCAGCAAAAACAAAATGTATGAGCCTCTCAAAGAAAAAGGAGTTTCTGTTCACATCATTGGTGGGGCATTTATGGCAGGAGAATTAGATGCTAAAAGAGCTATTGAACAAGGATCAAAATTAGCCGCTCAATTATAACAACTAAAAAACGAAAATTGAATATGACTGAAAAATCTACTCAAAAGAAATTAATAGAAGTTATCAAAAAAGACCTTACATCTAAAAATGAAAAAACAGTTTTAGATGCTTTGTCCAAAATCAAAACAAAAGGTGATGTATCGGTAATTCCTTCGATGTTGGATTTATACAAAAACTCAGACAATGAGCATATCAAAGATGAAATTAAAATTATTTTATCTCAACTCAAAGTAAAGGAAGCTTTATTACCACTCATTGAAGGTTTAGTAGATTATGATGACGATCTCAATGAAATGATTTTGTTTTCGCTTTGGAATGCCAATTTAAATCCCGTAAATTACATTGCAGAAATTGTCGAAGCGTCTTGTAAAGGAAACATTTAGCAGCCCTGAAGGATTGATCACTGAAAATCTCGAAGGACCTTTTAATGAAGAAACATAATGATGCAAAAATCGTACTTAATGAATACTTTCAAAATGAAGATGAAAAACAGATTTGATAAAATCAATTTGGGTTGTATACGCAATTACGATAATTTTATCTCTGCTTAGTTGGTTGAATCAATTTCGATATCTAACGGCGTTGAACATCAGAAATTCCATTTTCATAATGTTCGATGCTTACAATCTGACCGATAGTATCAAACTCTATTAAGTCGCCTTCCATTTTTCCTCTTCATATTCCACTTTGATGCCAACATTCCATTGGGATGAAAAGTTTCATAACTTCCATTGGGTAAATCATTTTCGAAATTGATTTGATTTTTACATTACCATCAGGATAATATTGAATCGCTGCTCCTTCTTGTACCCTTCTTTGTACATGAAGTTTCTTCAATTAAATTTTCATTCTCATCATAAAACTTCCATACACCGTTTATTTTGCCTTCCTCCCATTCAACAGAGGATTGTGATTTTACCAAAATCATAATACGTATATGAGATTCCATGAGGTTTTCTTCCATTTTTCCAAAGGCTTTTTTCAATCATTCCTCCATCATTGTTCCAATACAACTAATTCCCTTCGCATGTCCATTTCGTAGAATCCTTCACTCATTTTTCTTCCATTAGGAAAAAATGAAATGTATCTACCATTTAATTTCCTTCAGTATAATTTGCCGTATCTTTTACCTTTCCATTAGCGTCAAACTCACTCCACATTCCTTCTTTCATACCTTCTTGGACATTTTTCCTTTCATAGATTTCCATTTTCATCTTTGATTTCTGGATACCGTCATTAAGAGGAACATCATTCTCATTAGCGTTTTGATTACAACCAATCAATACTAGCAATTAATTCTAGAGCAAGAATGTAGTACAAAACCTTTTCATAACCTCAAAGGTAAAAATATAATCTTGAAATTAAAAATTAATTCTAAATAGTGTTAAATTGGAGAGAGGAAATGGGAAATGGGAAATAGGAAATAGGAAATTGGAAATTGGAAAATTGGAAATAATGAGGTAATGAGGTAATTTGATAATGAATTAATTGGAAATTGGAAATGGAAAATGGAAAGAGTAAATTAAAATTATCTTGTCATATCGATCTGAAGTACAAAGCGATAGCGGAAGTACGTAATGGAGATATCTTTATTTGAAATAGGAAAGTAGAAATTGGAAAGTATGAAATAATTGTTACACTGGAATATTAGAATATGTTTGATGGATTGTTTGACATACGATTTAACGATATATGATTAAACGAATTGAGACGGGAGGTTTGGAGATGGAGGGGCTTAGAGGTCTAGAAATTCCCTCTCGGTTTTCACACACTTAGTTGTAATTTTTCATCCAAAAAACTAAAAAACAAAATTAAAAGTTGTAATTTAGATGTATGGAAGGAAGTGGAAATAGATATTTTACACAAGAAAAAGAATAACTTTTTGATCCATGATTTAAGAAATAAAGATAATCAGAGAATAAATAAGTAAAGTGAATTTATTAATTTTAAAAAAAACATAACCTACGTTGTACTAGCGATACATTCATTATTATGTTTATTTATTGATTCTTATTATCAATTATACCTAAGATCTTTAATCTTTGGTTTATACTTTTGTTAATAATTTTGTTTTATTTTTAGAGTTATTGGGATATAGGAAAAATGAAAATAAATACTTTAAATACAGTGTTTCATGTTTCTATATTTTATTGTTATTTGCAATTACATCACCTGTATTAAAATTTGTTTTGGGATTTAAATTAAATTGGATTTCTTTAATTTTATTTTTATCCTCCTTTACTTTTTTATATCATATTTGAGTATTTATCAAGAAAAAGGTGGGAAAAAACTTAATTAAAGACTTTGAAACACTTCACCGCCTCAACCAATACCAAAGCCATCCAGAGTAGATACAAAAAGTTACTAGATATAATGATTTAGTGATTAACAAAGAGAAAAATCTAATAAAAAAGGATAAAGGAAACTGATGAAAAGATTAATTACCATGAAAAGAGAAAAGCGCACATTCAGAATAATGACAATCTAAAAGACGATAAAAAGGATGTTATATATATTGTTTATGTGTTTAATATTTGTATCATGTGGAAATGAAATAAAAGAAAATTATATTGTAGTAAAGAGGATATAATTAGAGGGCAAATTTCTGTTGCTCATAACATACCTCCTAATGAAATTATTCTGCCACAAAGTAAAAGTTTTTGATTCTATTTATTCAATGATACCATTGACAGATGATACAATTTATTCTGGTATATAGTTAAGTCTACAGGTCAAAAATTAATTATCACCATATTATGTCTAATGATGACATGATTGTTTTTATGGTCAAATAGGGAGATTATTGATTGTTTGTTTTTACTTCACTTCATCCCAAACAAATTAAGAAAGGCTATTACTCTTCGAAACTTATATATTTATAAACATTCTTGAGGTATTTCGAACTTAGTTGAATTTAGAACTTATAATGTAGTCTTTTAGACTTGGCTTTGCCGTACCGATAGTTATCGGTATTCGTTTCTCCACTTCAGAATTCGCTATCGCTCATTCTTTTGGTCGAAGTGACAAATGTTTTTTATTGTAATTGGAAGGTTGATTGAAAAAAAAAAAAAACGAAACTATAAGGCACAAAAAATGGCAAGCTACTCATATCGCACCGCTACAACCACAGACCTTTGCTACGTTCCCGTCCTGGAGGATTATGTAGGAGCTGGTCGTATGAGACTTGCCACTGCAAAGGTAGGAATAGAATTCAAAAGAAAAAGGAAAAAGATGAATTTTATAGTTTTTTAACTATCAAACCCACTTTTTCCTTTAAATGATGTTTAGAAAAGCAATTAAAAAATGCTAACTAACAGTATATTACAATAAATCGTTGGCTAAGTTTGCCAATTCACTTCTTTCACCTTTTTCTAGTAAAACGTGTGCAAATAACTCTTGCCCTTTTAATCTATCGATGATATAACTCAATCCATTACTTTGATCATCCAAATATGGAGTATCAATTTGGTGAACATCACCTGTAAAAATGATTTTGGTATTCTCGCCTGCTCTTGTCACAATCGTTTTTACTTCATGTGGTGTAAGGTTTTGGGCTTCATCCACGATAAAGATAACATTCGACAAACTTCTACCTCTAATAAATGCCAAAGGAGTGATTTTCAATCTACCTTCTTCCTCCATTTCTTGAATTTTCTTAGCCTTTTTCTCATTTGCACCAAACTGATTTTTAATGAAAGAAAGATTATCAAAAAGTGGTTGCATATATGGATTTACTTTATCTTCTGCACTTCCAGGTAAGAAACCAATATCTTTATTACTCAATGGAACAATAGGTCTTGCTAAAATAATTTGGTGATATTGAGAGTTTTGCTCCAATGCACTTGCCAAAGCCAAAAGTGTTTTCCCAGTTCCCGCAACTCCTTGTAAAGTTACTAATTTGATATTGGGATTCATCAAAGCTTGCATTGCAAATGTTTGCTCCGCATTCTTAGGTTTAATTCCAAAAATATATTGTTTTTCTACCCTTTCTAAAACTTGTTTGATTGGATTGTAGTATGCCAAAATAGAATTTTTAGCATTTTTAAGAATATAAAAACCATTGTTGATTAATTTATCACCTAGCACAGAAAGATCTGCAGAATGGTCATTTTTATAAATTTCTTGAATTACCTCAGGATTTACATTTTCGATGGTAATTTGACCAGAATAATAAGTGTTTTCTTGTTTAATCTTCCCTGTTTCGTAATCTTCTGCTTGAAGATTTAAGGCTTTTGCTTTGAGTCTAAGGTTGATATCTTTTGAAACTAAAATAACTCTTCTTCCCAATTCTTGCTCAACTAAAGTAAGCGCTGCATTTAGAATTTTATGGTCATTTTTATTCTTCCCGAAAATCTTTTCAGCATCAAGTTCTCTATTTTCATTTTGAAGAACAATCTTAAATTTACCTTTATCTTTACCACCGTTCAAAGGCACCCAGTCCAATAAAGTTTGGTTCTTACTAAGTTTATCTAAAATTCTTATAAATTCTCTACAAGAGAAATTCTTAGTATCATTTCCAATCTTGAAATTATCTAACTCTTCCAATACGGTAATTGGAATCGCAACATCATGTTCCGCAAAACTATTGATTGAATTGTGATCGTGTAAAATAACAGATGTATCTAATACAAATATTTTCTTCTGATTTTTCGCTCGCGCCATATTTTTGATAGTTTTTATAAAATTAGTTAAACGAATATATCTTTACCATTAACAAGACAATACTTATTAAATCGAAAATGTGAATTGTTCATTAAATAGGTTTACACAAGAAAAACTAACTTTGTATTTGAATTTATACATATTGATTGCATAATAACATAACTTTAAAAAAAACATTTGAATGAAAAAAAGCAATTGGAAAACCCTCAAATCTGAAGTTAAATACCAAACTCCTTGGATAGAAGTGGTACATCACGATGTAATTACGCCAGGTGGAAGCAATGGGATTTATGGTTGTGTAAATTTTCAAAACTGGGCAGTAGGTGTCATACCACTTGATGATGAAAACTACACATGGATTGTAGGGCAATTTAGATATCCCATGCAAAAATTCACTTGGGAAATTCCTGAGGGAGGTTGTCCAAAAAACACGAATCCATTGCTTTCCGCCCAAAGAGAACTCAAAGAAGAAGTAGGCATTACCGCCAAAGATTGGCTATTGATTCAAGAAATGGACTTGAGCAATTCGGCAACAGACGAAATCTCCTTTACTTACCTTGCTAGAAATTTAGAAATTGGTGCCCCAGAGCAAGATGAAAACGAGGACATCACCATCAAAAAAATTCACTTCGATGAATTATACGAAATGGTACTCAATGGCGAAATCCGTGACGCCATCAGCGTAGCAGGAGTCTATAAAGTGAAGCAGATGATGGATGAAAAACTGATATAACATCAAAACATAAAAAAACCCGTTAGATATAAAAACCTAACGGGTTGAGAATATTATATATTTAAGTCTTATTAAATCTTAGTAACTCTTACAGCATTCATTCCTTTCATTCCTCTTTCTAGTTCGAAAGAAACTTTATCTCCTTCCACACATTTTTCGGACATTCCATTGATGTGTACAAAATATTTTTCACCAGTCTCATCTTCTTTGATAAATCCAAAACCTTTGGCATCGTTGAAAAATTCAATTTTACCTTTTTTCACAGGATCTTCGTTAGAAGCTTCTCTTTTAGGAACACCTAATTCGATATTTTCTGCTTTGATTACTTTCTTTTTGATTGTTGGATCTGGTGGAGTGTCTGATATTTGACCATATTCATCTACATATGCAAACATGTCTTCCATGTCTCCGCCTTTGTTTGAATTTGCTTTACGCTCTTCTTTTTTTACTAATTTGTCTTGACGTTTTTTGAGTCTCTTTTTTTCTTTTTCTTTTTTGTTAAAAGTTTCTTGTGATTTTCCCATTAAAATTTTACTTTTCTTAAATACTTTCTGTTACCACCCGAACAGTAGGGGGTTCGATAAATACATTAAAATAAGACAACTTCTTGAGAATCAATCGAAACAAGGACTTGCAATTAAAAATAAAAGCATTTACACGATTACCGCAGCACAAAAGTATAAAAAAATATTGAAAATTAGGATTTTACAAAGGTAAATTTAAGCCAAACTATTAATTTTCTGTAATTTTAATTACCAATTCATCTACTAATTTTAAAACAGATGCTTTAGTAGTTTCATCAACGAACTGGTCATTTTGAATTTTTTGACTAAAATTTCCAATACTTAAACCTCCAACTATAACTGCGCCTCTATAAGGCATGATTTCTAAAATGTGTTTCATTACGGATGCTCCTCCCCTTTCTCCTTCGCTTGTTGATAGAAAAACAACAGGTTTATCTTGAAATATCTTGCCTTCTTGTCTGGATAGCCAATCCAAAGTATTCTTTAAAACTGCGGGCATAGAGCCATTATGTTCTGGCGAGGAAACAATAAAACCATCGGCAGTGAGCATTTTTTGATGAAAAGCCACCATGTTTTCTGGAAAACCAGAGGATTTTTCTAAATCAATTCCATAAACAGGAGCAGGGTAATCTCTCAAATCTAACACCTCAACTTCGGTACCTGAAACGAGTTGAGCAGCAGCTCTTATCAGACTTTGATTGATTGAATGATAACTATTACTTCCTGAAAATGCGATTATTTTTTTCATATAATTTTGCTTTTTAAAAAATCAAAAATACTTTTAAAATAGTTTAAAAACACCAAAAAATGGTACAGATTTCAAAATTCCATTCAAATAATCAATTGGATTTACATTCTAATTGCTTACGATTGCTAACTTTGTAAAGTATCAAATTTTTTATCATTAAAATTATAGAATTATGCCAAAAGCAGTATATCAAGTACCCTACCCTAGTAATGAACCTGTAAACAGTTACGCAGCGGGTTCAAAAGAAATTAAAAGTCTAATTGCACAATATAAAACAATGTACAACCAAGCACCAATAGATGTTCCGATGTATATTGGTAGCGAAGAAATTAGAACTTCTGACAAAAGACCAATGTCTCCACCACATGATCATCATAAAGTTTTGGGACACTACAACTACGGAGATAAATCACATGTAAAAAAAGCAGTTGATGCCGCTTTGGCTGCAAAACACGACTGGTCCAACCTACCTTGGGAACAAAGAGCCGCTATTTTCTTGAAAGCAGCAGACCTTCTTGCTGGTCCTTTCAGAGATAAAATGAATGCTGCTACGATGTTGGCGCAATCCAAAAACGTATATCAAGCTGAAATTGATGCCGCTTGTGAGTTGATTGACTTTTTGAGAATGAATGTATCGTACATGCAACAAATCTACATGGAACAACCTGAGAGCAATGCTGGAATGTGGAACAGACTAGAGTACAGACCGCTAGAAGGTTTTGTGGTTTGTATTACACCTTTCAATTTTACTGCAATTGCAGCTAATCTTCCAGCAAGTGCTGCTATGATGGGAAATACTTGTGTTTGGAAACCTGCCGAAAGTCAAATGTATTCTGCGCAAGTTATTATGGAACTTTTCAAAGCAGCAGGATTACCTGATGGTGTGATTAATATGGTATCTGTTGATGGTCCAGAATTAGGAGAGGTGGTTTTTTCTCATAAAGATTTTGCTGGTTTACATTTTACTGGTTCTACTGGAGTTTTCAAACATTTATGGAAAACCATTGGAAACAATATTGACATATACAGAACTTACCCTCGAATTGTAGGAGAAACTGGAGGAAAAGATTTTATTATAGCTCATAAATCTGCCAATCCAATGGAGGTAGCAACTGGAATCTCTAGAGGTGCATTCGAATTTCAAGGTCAAAAATGTTCGGCTGCTTCAAGAGCTTACCTTCCTTCAAACATGGCTGAAGAAGTAATCAATAAAGTAATTGAAGATGTGAAGTCATTCAAAATGGGTTCTCCAGAAAACCCTTCGAACTTTATTAATGCAGTAATTGATGAAAAAGCATTCGACAAAATTGCAGGCTATATAGATTATATCAAATCAAGTGATGATGCAGAGATTGTTGCTGGAGGAAACTATGATAAATCATGTGGGTATTTTATTGAACCAACTGTTGTAGTAACCAAAAATCCAAAATTCAAAACCATGTGTGAAGAAATTTTTGGTCCTGTAATGACTATTTTCGTTTATGAGGCTGATGATTTTGAAAACACTTTAAAACTTCTCGATGAAACATCAGAATATGCACTTACAGGTGCTATTTTCTCAGGAGATAGATATGCTATTGCAACTGCAACTAAATTATTGGAAAATGCAGCTGGAAACTTTTACGTAAATGACAAACCAACAGGAGCCGTTGTTGGACAACAACCTTTTGGAGGTGCAAGAGGAAGTGGAACCAATGACAAGGCTGGTTCGTACTTGAATTTATTGAGATGGGTGTCACCTAGAACTATCAAAGAAACATTTGTACCTCCAGTAGATTACAGATATCCATTTTTGGGTTAATCAACTATATTTTAAAGTCTCAATCAAACATTTGATTGGGACTTTTGTTTTCTATGAATATTTTATTTCGTTACAACAATACATTCCTGAAAAATCTGTTATAAATTATATTATCAATACATTTTGAATCGAAATTTTAAATACTTAATACTACTTTTAGTAAGTTTTACTTTTGCGCAAAGATTTATTTGTCAAGATTTCGGCATTGGAATGTGGCGCGACCACTTACCTTATAGTAATATTATAAAAGTTGCCAAGTTAGACAAAGTTTGTTTCGCAGCTTCACCATTTGCTTTATTTAGTGTAGATGAATTAGATGAAACTATAGAAAGATATACAACCGTAACAGGATTAAGTGATTTTACTATTCAAACTATTGGGGTAAACTCTAAGAACAAAACATTAATTATTGGCTACCAAAATGGCAATATCGACCTTATTCAAGGTGGAAGAATTTCAAATATAAATGCAATTCTTAAAAGCAATATAACTGGCGACAAAACAATTTACAATATTCACTCTGAAGGGAATTTAAGTTATTTGGCATGTGGATTTGGAATTGTAGTTTTAGATATAAGCAAAAATGAGGTAAAAGACACCTATATAATTGGAAGTTCTGGAAGTCAATTAACGGTTTACGATATCGCAATAAACGGTGACGATATAATTGCAGCAACACAAAACGGACTTTATAAAGCTCCACTATCTGCTCCTTTCTTGGCAGATTTTAATAATTGGCAACAAGTCAATACTTTTAGCAATTCGAATACAACATTCCAAGTAGTTCATGCACAAAATAATTTTATTTATCTCATTAATCAATTACCGAATTTCGCTGATGACACTTTAAAAATATTAGATGCAAATTATAATTATGTAACACAATTAGATAATGACAACTTTTTTGCTGTCGAAACCAAAACTAATTATTCGGTATTAATAACACAGAATTACAATGTTTCTGAATACGACACTAATCATCAAGAAGTTGAGCGATTGTTTACATATGCATATGCCAATCCAATCAATGCTAATCATGCCATTTGGGATGGCAACAATCATTGGGTTGCTGATGGTTTTTTGGGACTTAATAAAAGTATAGACAATACCTTTCACAAAAATTATTTATTGCAAGGTCCCAACACAAATGATTGTTTTCAAATGTCATCATCTAAAGATAAAATATATGTCGCGTCTGGCAAAGTTAGTGGAACTGCATGGAACAATTCATTCAACAATAATGGCGTAATGAGTTTTGACCAAATTGAATGGAAGACTTTTAACCCTAATATTGATAATAATATTCCTGCAGATTCGAGTTTTGATTTTATTTATACTTCTGTAAATCCTAGAGATGAAAACCATGCATTATATTGCTCCTTCTATGGTGGTTTACTAGAATACAAAGACGGAAATTTTAAAGCAAGATATAGTTATTGGAATTCTGAATTAAGTATCAGTTTACTTCATGGAAATAATCAAGTGAAAGTAAGCGCTGCTGAGTTCGACTCCAAAGGAAACATTTGGGCAGCCAACTCGTTTACTTCAAAGCCTTTAGTACTCATTACGCCTGAAGGGGATTCTTACTCTTTTAGTATTGGTGCAGCAGGAAATAATGCTGTAATCACTTCTATGCTCATAGAAAAAGAAACAAACAATATTTGGCTAGGTATAAGAGGTAAAGGAATTGTAGTGTATAATTATAATAACACTCCAGAAGATCCAAGCGATGACGAATTCAGATTACTTACTTTAAGTGAGGGAAACGGAAATCTTCAATCCAACAATATCAATACTATTGTTCAAGATCAAGATTTAGAGGTTTGGGTTGG
This sequence comes from Flavobacteriales bacterium, assembly GCA_018401455.1. Lineage (GTDB taxonomy): Bacteria > Bacteroidota > Bacteroidia > Flavobacteriales_D > Parvicellaceae > Parvicella. The sequence goes on along the minus strand of JAGYKU010000008.1, from coordinate 33,149 downwards.
AACGGACAAAGGTCCTGTGGTGTTTTATTCTCCTTCGGCTATTTTTAGTAACAATTCAAATTTTGATGGACAACAAGTGTTGCTTCTTCAAGACGGTTCTTATCAATATCTATTAGAAACTCAAAACATTTCGTCTATTCTTGTGGATGGAGCAAATAGAAAATGGTTTGGAACATCTTCTGGAGGAGTTTTTTTAATGTCTGAAGACGGAACAGAACAAATTAATGCTTTCAACACTAACAACAGTCCCATTTTCTCCAACAACGTCCTTTCTCTTGCCATGAATTACTTATCTGGAGAGTTATTTATCGGTACAGACAGAGGAATTATTGGATATAGAGGAAGTGCCACTAATCCCAATCCACAATTTGACGATGTATATTGTTTCCCCAACCCTGTAAGACCAGAATTCACTGGCTTAATTGGAATTATTGGGCTTATGGAAGATAGTGATATAAAAATCACTGATGCTGCTGGACAGTTGGTAAAAAACACGATGTCTCTTGGTGGGCAGGCAGTATGGGATGGAACCGACATGTATGGCAATCCTGTTGTTACTGGTATTTACTTCATCTTTGGAGTGAGTACTGATGGAAGAAGCAAAGTTTCCACCAAGGTTATGATTATTAGGTGATTTTCATGTAATTTCACCTAAAACTTTAAAAAAAATATATACTCAAATTAATATTTTGTATCTTTATAAAGTTAAGGCATTACAATTGATATAAACCCATTTATTCTTAAATTTATGAAAACTATTATCACTACAAGCATTTTTTTATTATCCTTATTACTACCTCAAGCTTTTTGGTCTCAAGCACCTTCTGCTCCAATTGAAGTTTTTGTATCAAATTTCAACAACAAACCACTTAAAGGGGAGCAAATCATATTTGTGAATCAATCAACCAAGAAAACTTACACAGGAGTGAGTAATGTTAAAGGTATTTTTAACGTTGATTTACCAGGCGCTGCAACTTATGATATCAAAATTAAAAGCGTAGGACAAACCGCAGAATACAGCACATTTGAAATCCCCAAAATTGAAGCAAATCAAATGTATTCAAAAAGTGAAATTCAAATTATGATTGAACCTCCGAAAAGTTTCACTTTAAATAATGTTTTGTTCGATACGGGAAAATCAACAATAAAATCTAGTTCATTTTCAGAACTCAATGATTTAGTTGCTATGATGAATCTAAAACCAACACTCAAAATTGAAATAGCGGGACACACTGATAATGTAGGCAATAAAGAAAGTAATCAAAAACTTTCCGAAGAAAGAGCTATCTCTGTTCAAAATTATCTCATAAAAAAAGGCATTAATAAGTCTAGAGTTTTAGCAAAAGGTTATGGCGACACGCAACCATTAGCTGACAATAGTATTGAAACTGGCAGGAAACAAAACCGTAGAACTGAAGTTAGGATTTTGAATTAAACAATGTTAAAATATAGAAAAGGAATTACAGAAGGGCCAATATGGTTAATATTTTTATATTGGACAATTTTTGGATATGAACATACATTCATTGCTACTCAGACCAACCATCAATTCAAAATTGCTTTTATAATTGGATGTTTTGTTATTTGGGCTCTATGGCTTTGGGGAGGTTTTATGCTGTTTAATATTATTAAATCGATTTTTAAGCCTGAAAAATAATCTTATAAAGCATAGTGCTTTACTATTGTTTTCAACGGAATTAAATCAGCGAAAATCCGCTCAATCTGTGTTATCAGTGTTCTATTTTTTCAACTCATAATATGAAGATGACGGGAAATATTATGATAAACGCTGATTTTTTTTTGAAATCAATTTAAAAATCATCATTACTAAGTTTAAATCCAATCAAAATATCATTTTTACTAGTTTCATTCTGACTTTATTTTACTTTTATTTTCAACGAAATTAAATCAGCGAAAATCCGCTCAATCTGTGTTATCAGTGTTCTATTTTTTCAACTCATAATATGAAGATGACGGGAAATATTATGATAAACGCTGATTTTTTTTGAAATCAATTTAAAAATCATCATTACTAAGTTTAAATCCAATCAAAATATCATTTTTACTAGTTTCATTCTGACTTTATTTTACTTTTATTTTCAACGAAAATTAAATCAGCGAAAATCCGCTCAATCTGTGTTATCAGTGTTCTATTTTTTTCAATAAACCCTTGGAATAAACCTCCATTTTACTTTTTGCATATAATTTTGGTAATCAATATCTTTTTTGAGATGATCTTCTTCTGTTAGTGCTCTTAGTACATAAATCATCGTCCAGAAAACCATTCCTCCAAAAAGCCACGGATGTTGCCATGCAGATGGTAAAACACAGATCCACCAAACAATAAGTTTAGCTAGATAATGCGGATGCCTTACAAATCTATATGCTCCGTGTGTCACGATTCCTCTATTGGTCAAATTTGAAGATTTTGTTCCCAATGAAAAAATCGTCCAAGTTTTGAAAAGTATTACCAACATAATAAAAACTCTAACCATAGCCGTAATTTCTTCATTCTTGAAAAACGCAAAGTCTTGGTCTGCTTTGGGAATTACATAAAAAACTATTTCATACAACGGAGCATAACACATAATGGTAACTATCCATCCAAAAAAAGTGGTGTCTATCGACTTAATTTTACTTCCAATTTTATCACTTTCAACACAATATCCAAAAAGATAAACAGATAATGCAATCCATAATGTTACATATACGTACATTGGAAAAACCAAATTATTAATCCATTGTACAAATGAACCCTCTGGAACACCATTCTTTGAAAATAACAAAATGTTATCATATATCAATTCACTGTAGGCTACAACTCCATGAAACATGATTGGAATAAAAAGCAGTTTTAATAAAAATGTTAATATAATTTGTTTAAAGGAAGGTGTTTTCCTTTTTTTGGAAATCATTTCATACAATTGATAGGCTTTTGTATTTTCCCCTTTTTTAACTTTATAAATGAGAATGTATGGTACAAGTATGATGTAAGCCTAATCCAAAAATAAAAAGTTGAAATTGTTGTTAGGGATAAACATCAGCCAAACCATAATCATCAAAACCTCTAAAATAAAAAGAAGTAAATGGAAAAATATAGAAAATAAACAGCCCTAAAGCGATAATGAACACCTCTAAAAAATGGAGACTATATATTTCTGAATGTTCAAAGTACTACTCACAAGTTGATGTTTAAAATATTAAGCTTCTTAACGCACTAGTTCAACTAATCTTTATAATTTTGTTTTGTAAATTACGTCAAAAATAATGAAACTTAAGAAAGCAATACCATATATCAAAAATAAATACATTCTTTCAAGTTTGGCTTTGCTTGTAATACTTTTATTTTTTGAAGACACCAATATCTTCAGACTATATAAATACCATTCACAACTCAACGAAATCAAAACAGAAAATAACAGAAAAGAAGTTGAGATCGAGGAAATTAAAATTAAAACTACTGAACTGACTACAGATCCTAAGGCTTTGGAAATCTTTGCTAGAGAAACCTATAAAATGAAAAAAAACAATGAAGTTGTTTTTCTATTTATGGAAGAAGATAAGAAATAACAATACTTGTATATGAATGAAGTTGTTGATGCTACATTAAACAGTCCAGAAGTTTTACCACCAGGTTTATGGTATGATTTGGTCGCTTTTTTCTCTACAATTCCTCCAGTTTATGCTGCTTTGATTGCCACAACATTTACTTGGTTGCTTACTGCTGCTGGTGCAGGAATGGTTTTCTTTTTCAAATCATTAAACAGAGTGGTATTGGATACAATGCTTGGTTTTACGGGAGGTGTGATGGTTGCTGCAAGTTGTTTTGGATTATTGATGCCGGCAATTGAAGATACTGCAGGAACAGGTTTCGAAAAAGTAGGTCCAGCAGTGATAGGATTTAGTTTAGGGGCTTTATTTCTTTTTGGACTAGACAAATTGATGCCTCATTTACATATTAATTTTAAAAATGCAGAAGGTCCTAAAACCACTTGGCACAGAACTACCTTATTGGTATTAGCTATAACAATGCACAACATCCCAGAAGGTTTGGCAGTTGGAATTGTGTTCGGTGCTGCATTTGTGGGAAATACCGTAGGAGATTTTGATATGATTAACAACGCTATGATTATTGCTTTGGGAATTGGTATTCAAAATTTTCCAGAAGGATTTGCTGTAGCGATGCCTTTAAGAAGAGAAGGAATCTCAAGAAGAAAGAGTTTCTGGTATGGACAGTTGTCAGCTGTTGTTGAACCAATTGCTGGTGTAATTGGAGCATTAGCAGTATTGCATTTTGAACCTATTCTTCCTTATGCTTTAGCATTTGCTGCTGGTGCAATGATTTATGTGGTAGTTGAAGAAGTAATTCCCGAAACACAAAGAGACAAACACTCAGATTTAGCAGTGTTAGGTTTCATGATAGGTTTTGTTTTAATGATGGCACTTGATACTGGTTTAGGTTAATATTTTTAAAATGAAAGAAAAATATCTCACTTCAAGCATCTTAATGATTCGTCCATCAAATTTTGGATACAATCCTGAAACTGCTCTGACAAATTCCTTTCAAAACAAGCCCGAAAACGATCAGGAAATCAACGGAATACAAGAAAAAGTGAGTATAGAGTTTAACCAAATGGTTGCATTGCTACATCAAAATGAAATTGATGTCTTGATTTTTGATGATGAACAAGAGGCGTTAACCCCAGATGCTATTTTCCCTAACAACTGGTTTTCTACGCATTCCAAAACAATTATTACCTATCCTATGCTCACTTTGAATAGAAGAAGGGAAAGAAGATTTGATATAATTGAATCACTTATTAAAGTTTATGGATACTCGAATCATATTGCATTAGAACATTTCGAAGAACAAGAAAAATCAAAAATTCTCGAAGGAACTGGAAGTTTGGTTTTGGATAGGTTCAATAAAATCGCTTATGCTGCCATCTCTGAGAGAACTTCCAAAGAGTTGGTGCATCTCTGGTGCGAAAAGATGAACTATACACCTGTAATTTTTGAAGCGTATGGTTCTCAAAAGGAATTGATATACCACACCAATGTAATGATGTGTGTGGGAAAGACTTTTGTTGTAATTTGTATGGATTCTATTGCTTCAAACGACCAAGAAATCGTTCGTAAAAGTTTTTCAAATACTCAAAAAGAAATTATAGAAATTGACTTAGCGCAAACCTATCAAAATTTTGCTGGAAATATGTTGCAATTGATCAATAAAAAAAGACAAACAGTTCTAGTAATGAGTCAACTGGCTTTTGATAGTTTGGATGAAACTCAAATGAGTTTACTTCAAAAACACAATGATTTGCTTTTGCCTATTTCAATTCCAACCATTGAATTATATGGTGGAGGGAGCGTAAGATGTATGATAGCAGAATTGTTTTGAACAGATAAAAAGTGTTCGGATTCAAAAATATTATTTATACTTGCAATCGAAAACCATCTATGACTCAAAAATAACTTCTTGATTTTACTGATTATAAAGCAAGGAAAGGGAAAATAGGTGGTTTTCACTTTTTGTCATCAGCAGTTTCCTCCTTTACACCTCTTTTGTAAATCACCAACCCATTCAAAAAGTTTCTCAAAATTTGATCGTGTAATTCTCTATAATTGGGATGTCCTTCTTTTCTAAAAAAAGCACTAATCTCTGTTTTGGTAACTTTGAAATCTACCAATGCGAGAATTTCAATAATATCGTCATCTCTTAGCTGAAGTGCTACTCTTAGTTTTTTTAGAACGTCATTGTTGGTTAGTGCCATGATATAAATTTTAATAAAACAAAAAAACCCGTTGTAAAAAATTACAACGGGAATATGTATTGTACAAAGACAAAATCAAATGATTATGCTTTTGAAAAACTTCTTTTTTCTTTGATTCTAGCGGCTTTACCTTTTCTATCTCTTAAGTAGAAAATTCTAGCTCTTCTTACAGCACCTCTTTTGAGTACTTCAATTTTTTCAATAAATGGATCATTAATTGGGAAAACTCTTTCCACACCAATGTTACCACTCATTTTTCTAATTGTAAAAGTTTCAGTAGCTCCAGAACCTCTTCTCTGAAGAATTACACCTTGGAAAGACTGTAATCTTTCTTTATCTCCCTCTTTAATTTTGTAGGTAACTACTAATGTATCACCAGCTTTAAAACTTGGCCAGTTTTTAGCTTCTAATAATTCCGCTTGAATTTCTTTAATTAAGTCCATTTCAGTATTTTGTTTCTTATTTCACCAATTTTGGGGGTGCAATATTACATATAATTATTGTAATCTTTATATTTTTTTTGATTTTTATGCAAATATTTTTAATTTATTAATTGAAATCAAAAATCTACCAATGCTTATCAATCAAATAAACCATCGAGAAAATAGCAGCACTACCCAATTCTAATTCTCTTTTATTTACATTTTCCCAAACATCACTTGGTGAGTGATGAAAATCAAAATACCTTTGAGAGTCTGGAACCAAACCAACCAAACAAACTTTTCCATTTTTCAAAGGACCGATGTCAACGCCTCCATAACCTTTTTCGAACAAATGAATAAAATAAGGATTGAATAATGTTTGAAATTGTTTGATATTTTCGACTTGCTCTGATGTTCCATCAATACTAAAACCTCTTGGTGAAAATCCTCCTCTATCAGTTTCTAGTGCAAAAATATGATTTTCGTCGTATTCTTCAGCGTATTTTGCATAGCCCTTTCCTCCCCTATTTCCATTTTCTTCATTCATATACAAGACACATCTAATCGTCTTTTTTGGGGCGTATTTCAATGAAGTCATCATACGCATGGTTTCAATGCTTTGTACCACTCCAGCGCCATCATCATGGGCACCTTCTCCAATATCCCAAGAATCTAAATGCCCTCCTATCAATATGATTTCGTCTGGGTTTTCACTACCTCTTTTTTCTCCAATGACATTGTAAGAAATGGTATCTGGCAAAATTTGACATTCCAATTTCATTTTGATACTCGTTTGCGCATCTTCCTGAATCATTCTACTCAATTGGTAAGCATCTTTGGAACTTATGGCAATTCCCGGAATTTTATCGACACCGTCCTCATATTGCATTGATCCAGTATGTGGATTCAAATCATCTCGTAAAGTGAGCGAACGAATAATCACTGCTTTTGCTCCTTTTTTAGAAGCTTTTATCGCTCCGTAATGTCTGTATTCTCCGCATTCTCCATAAGCAGAAAAGGTGGAAATTAAAGCAGGATTCATAGGTTTATTAAGGAAAATAATTTTGTTTTTTACTGATTTATCGTCCATGGCTTCCAATTCGCTCCAATCTCTAATTTCAATGACATTGCCTTCGAGCACTTTTCCATCTGTACCTACAGAACCTCCCAAAGCAGTGCAATGCGAAACATGCAAAGGTGTATTTTTATTGCTAAAATCCAATCTTTCGATTTCGCCTCTCACCCAGTGTGGAACTGTAATGGGTTGCAACCAAACGCTGTCTAATTTCAATTCTTCCAATTTCTTTTTTCCCCACGCAATGGCTTCATAAGAAGCAGGAGATGCCGTAAGTCTATGACCGACATCTTTGCACAATTCATATAAATTTTGGTGACATTGACCTTTAATCAACGCTTCATCAAATATACTTCTAATCATCAAAGAATCCTCTTGATGATTGGTTTGAGAATAGTTTTTCGAAAACCCGAGTAGTAACAAAAAGATTACTATTGATTGAACTGAATTTAACATCTTTGAAAAATTTACTTATTCGAAATTACTCAGAAATTTAGACATAATACTTAATTCTACTTGTTTTATTGAATTTCCACACTGTCTTTTTGTCTTTATAAAACACTTAAAAATGACTTTTTGTCTTGGTAATCAATTATTTACAAATAAAATATTGACAATTTTTCAGTTTTTGGTAATTGGCAAATAATTTGAAAATGTGAAATCGTAAAACATTAAAATTATAAAATTATGACACTTATAAAAAGACAAGAAAGTTTATTGCCATCAGTATGGAATAACTTATTAGAAAGCACTTTATTCACACATCCATTAAATGGACATTCGGAATTTACGGTTCCACCTGTGAATTTATCTGAAGACAAAGAAAACTTTTACATCGAATTGGCAGCTCCGGGTATGGAAAAGGAAAATTTCAGTTTGCAACTCGACAAACAAATCCTTACTGTAAAAGCAGAAAAGAAAACTGAAAACATCGAAGTAAACGAAGACAAAACCTTTAGCAAAAAAGAATTTGGTTATCACTCATTTACTCGTTCTTTTACACTGCCTACAACAGCCAATTTTGATAAGATTGACGCCTCTTACGACAAAGGTGTTTTAAACATCATCATTGCCAAAAAAGACGAAGCAAAAGATACAGGTGTAAAGCATATAAGCATTAAGTAACATAGTATCTTTCTAAAACTCAAAAATCATCAGAACTTGAAAAAATGCAAGTTTTGGTGATTTTTGTAATATAGAGACTCTCTTCAGAAGCCATGTTCGTTTTCCAAAGACTCATTACCGGATCAGGACAACGTTAAGTATATGAAGCGTAGCATCCACCAGAAGTGCCGATTATCTGCAGTGTTACCAACTTTTATCATTTTATTTTTGAACTCTTCTACAAGGTCAGGTAGCCATTTTCAAACTCATTACCAGGAGTTCCTCTCGCAATTCAGATAGAACAATTCCTAACCAGTTGAGTGCCTTTCCATTTTAAAAGATGCATAACCTCTTGCTGATTCAGACTGATCCGATACCCCATATATTATCATCAGGGCTAGAAACTTCCCAGCAATGGTTTTCCTTTGGTTGAAAGCAGTAAATTCAGAAAATCAAAGTTTTGAGTAGAATTTCGCCTTATTTCCTGCAAAAACTATTTGAATAGCATTTTGATTCCAGGGTTCTTCTTTAAAATCTTTGCTTGTCTACCTAGTTTTTGCTCTCGAACATTATTGGTTTTAATATTTTTCTGCGATATCCATGTCACCAAATAGTTTGGCTTTTGGTACATCATATACTGTTCAGCACTTGAATATATTAGTCCGTCAACATTAAAAGAACATTTATGCCATTGTGGATGTTTAGTTTCCCAAAAGAAGTAATACTCTTCTACAAGTAAATTTGGTTGATAGTCACATATATCTCCTCCTGATAATCCCTAGTTCCAATTTCTTTTAGTATTTAAAATAGCTAGATTCAAACTTCTTTAACGGAAAATCAGGTGCAGTAATCAATCTGTCCGTTTTCATCACCAAGGTTAATTCCTCTTTCTAAATGTTTTCTTAAATAACAGGTTTGCTTTTTTATTATTTAAAAGAAATTCAAAAATTTGCTTATTTAGAGATAAGGGTTTTTGGAATGCCTCAACAAATGTCAGTATTATTTCATGAAGACTGGCATGCATTTCTCCAGTGAAGTAATCTACTTCCCCTAATTTATATTGATAATATTTGAAGTTCATTTCTAATTGTTGGTAACATTTAACTAAACACAAAGTGCCCCACGTTTTATTACACTCATATGCTGAATTTGTTTATGTTAAATGCAAAAAAGATTTATTTTCTATATTTTTAATTTATTTCAACCTCTAGTGACATCATGCAGATAAAAAAAAAAGTTGGATTCAATTAAAAACCCAACTTTTTTTGTATCGTAATATGTTATTTTGAATTTAATTCACAATCAAATCTTTAACTCTGTCTGCAGCATCTTGCAAAGTAATTGCAGAAAATACATTTAATCCAGAATTATCAATGATTTCTTTTGCTTCAACAGCATTGGTTCCTTGAAGTCTAACAATAATTGGAACTTGGATATTTCCAATACTTTTGTAGGCTTGCACTACTCCATTTGCTACTCTGTCGCATCTTACAATTCCTCCGAAAATGTTTACTAAAATTCCTTTTACATTTTCATCTTTCAAGATAATATTGAATGCTTTTGCAACTCTATCAGCATCTGCAGTTCCACCTACATCCAAGAAATTGGCTGGCTCACCTCCAGAAAGTTTGATAATATCCATAGTGGACATTGCCAATCCTGCTCCGTTTACCATACAACCAACGTTTCCGTCTAGTTTCACATAATTCAAACCTGCTTCTTTAGCTTCAACGTCAATTGGATTTTCTTCTGAAGTATCTCTCATTGCTTCGTACTCTGGGTGACGGAACAATGCATTGTCATCCAAAGTAACTTTGGCATCTACTGCCTTGATTCTATCTTCACAATCTTTCAATACAGGGTTGATTTCGAACATAGATGCATCACATCCTTCGTATGCTTTATATAAATTAGCAACAAATTTGGTCATGTTTTTAAATGCAGTACCGCTCAAACCTAAGTTAAAAGCAATTTTTCTACACTGAAAACCTTGAATACCAACTTTAGGATCGATTTCTTCTTTGAAAATCAAATGTGGTGTTTCTTCTGCTACTTTTTCGATATCCATTCCACCTTCTGTAGAATACATAATTACGTTTCTACCTGTTTCTCTATTCAAAAGAACAGACATATAATATTCTTCACATTTATCAAAATCTGGAGCGTAAACATCTTCTGCAATAAGTACTTTATTTACTTTTTTACCAACTCCATTAGTTTGTAATGTTACCAAGTGCTTTCCAAGAATTCCATCCACTTTTCCTTTAAGTTCTCCTAATCCCTTGGAAATAACAACTCCATTTGAACCTGTCTCCTCACAAGTACCTTTTCCTCTTCCACCTGCATGTATTTGCGCTTTTACCACATACCATTCAGTACCAGTATTAGCCGAAAGTTCTTTTGCCGCACTTTCCACATTATCTAAGTTGTCCACTACAATTCCTTCTTGAATTGGAACTCCATAACTTTTTAAAATTTCTTTTCCTTGATATTCGTGTAAATTCATAACTTTTTAAATTGTTTGCCCAAAAGTAATTATTGTATTTGTTTTATTCTTATCAAACTTAATTTTTTTTTCAAGAGTAATTCACAATTTAACTTTTAGTTAGTATAGAATGATTATAATTTCACTTCATCTATAATATTTACAAATAAATCACCGATCAATAGTACAACAAAAAAAACATCGCTTTTCATTAAATTTTAATATACAAATGCGTCTGATTTTCATAAAACTACTACCTTTGCCAGTCAAATTTTAAAAAACATGATAAAAATTACATTGCCTGACGGCTGTATAAGAGAGTACGAAGCGGGAGTTACATCGATGGATGTGGCTATGAGCATCAGTGAAGGGCTTGCTAGAAATGTATTAGCAGCAGAAGTTAATGGTGAAATTATCGACCTTAACAGAACCTTGACCACTGATGTCACGATGAGTCTTTTATCATGGAACGACAAAGGAGGGAAATCTACCATGTGGCATAGTTCTGCTCACTTGATGGCAGAGGCTCTGGAGTTTTTCTATCCAGGAATCAAATTAGCTATTGGACCTCCTGTAGAAAATGGTTTTTACTACGATGTAGATTTCGGTGATTATGAATTTTCTGATAAAGAATTCAAAAAAATCGAAGATAAAATGTTGGAGTTGGCAAGAACCAAAGCGGAATTTATTAGAAAAGAAATTTCTAAAACTGATGCTATTGCTTATTTCAAGGAGAAAAATGATCCTTACAAATTAGAATTACTAGAAAACCTTGAAGATGGAGCCATTACTTTCTACACACAAGGAAATTTCACTGATTTGTGTAGAGGTCCTCATATTCCTAATACAGGATACATCAAAGCAGTAAAATTAATGAGTGTTGCTGGTGCTTACTGGAAAGGTGACGAAAAAAGACAACAACTTACTAGAATTTACGGCATCACTTTTCCGAAAGCGAAAGAACTTACAGAATATCTTGAATTACTTGAAGAAGCAAAGAAAAGAGATCATAGAAAATTAGGTAAAGAATTGGGCTTGTTTACTTTTTCTCAAAAAGTAGGTATGGGACTTCCACTTTGGTTGCCCAAAGGAACTGCCATTAGAGATAGATTGGTTGATTTTCTTAAAGCAGCTCAAGCGAGATCTGGTTATCAAGCGGTTTCTACACCACATATTGGTAACAAGGAATTGTATATTTGTTCTGGGCATTACGAAAAATACGGAGCAGATTCTTTTCAAGCAATCAAAACACCTCACGAAAATGAAGAGTTTTTGTTGAAACCGATGAACTGTCCACATCACTGTGAAATATTCAATGCTGAGCCAAGATCTTATAAAGATTTACCACTTAGGTTTGCCGAATTTGGAACAGTATATAGATACGAGCAAAGTGGAGAACTTCACGGACTCACAAGAGTAAGAGGATTTACGCAAGATGATGCACATATTTTTTGCAGTCAAGACCAAGTGGAAGCAGAATTCAAAAATGTGATAGATTTGGTTTTGTATGTATTCAAAGCATTAGATTTTAAAGAATATACCGCTCAAATTTCATTAAGAGACAAGGAAGACCGTTCGAAATATATAGGAAGTGAAGAAAATTGGGAAAAAGCCGAGGCATCCATCATCAGAGCTACTGAAGAGAAAGGTTTGAATACTGTAATTGAATATGGTGAAGCTGCTTTTTACGGTCCTAAATTGGATTTTATGGTCAAAGATGCCATTGGTAGAAGTTGGCAATTGGGAACTATACAGGTAGATTACAACTTACCAGAGCGTTTTGAACTAGAATATACTGGATCTGATAATCAAAAACACAGACCAGTGATGATTCACAGAGCACCTTTTGGATCGTTGGAAAGATTTTTTGCTGTATTAATTGAGCATACCGCTGGAAAGTTCCCTATTTGGTTGACTCCAGAGCAATATACTATACTTCCGATAAGCGAAAAATTTAATGATTATGCAAAAGAAATTTCAGAATTGCTAAAAAATTACGATATTCGCGGTCTCGTTGACGACAGAAACGAAAAAATCGGGAAGAAAATTAGGGATGCAGAAATGGAAAAAATCCCTTATATGCTGATTGTAGGGGAACAAGAAGCGAATGAGAAGAAAGTTTCTGTCAGAAAACAAGGAGAAGGTGATTTAGGTACATTCAGTGTGGATGAATTTGCAGAAATCATTAATAATGAAATAAAAGAGAAATTAATTAAGTTTAACTAAAAATTTACAGCTATCGCAAACAATTTTAAAGGTCGAGCACCAAGAGCAAATTTTAATAAAGAAGATTTGCATAGGATTAATGAAAGGATTAGAGTTCCTGAAGTTAGGTTAGTAGGCGAAAATATCGAACCAGGAGTATATTCCGTTGCCAAAGCTATTGAAATGGCAACAGCACAGGATTTAGATTTAGTGGAGATTTCCCCTAATGCAGATCCGCCTGTCTGTAAGATTATTGACTATAAAAAGTTTCTTTACGAACAAAAAAAGAAACAAAAAGAGTTGAAAGCCAAACAGCAAAAAGTGGTAGTGAAAGAAATTAGATTTGGACCTAATACAGATGAGCACGATTTTCAGTTTAAATTGAAAAATGCTAAGAAGTTTTTAGAAGAAGGGTCAAAGTTGAAAGTTTTTGTATTCTTCAAAGGAAGAACAATTGTATATAAAGACAGAGGTGAAATATTATTATTGAAATTCGCTCAAGAATTGGCAGACGATGCAATTATCGAAAATATGCCAGAAATGAACGGAAAGAAAATGATTATGACTTTCACACCCAAGAAAAAGAAGTAAGTAATAACCCAAATAAAAAAGCAGAAAGATGCCTAAAATGAAAACAAAATCTAGTGCCAAAAAACGTTTCAAGTTTACAGGTTCTGGAAAAATCAAAAGAAAACACGCTTTTAAAAGTCACATTTTGACTAAAAAATCTACAAAAAGAAAGAGAAATCTTACTAAGTCAGGTTTGGTAGCAAAATCGGATGTTAAAAACGTATTGGTACAATTGTGTGCCTAAAAAATAAATCAGTAGAAAGTTCTATTGATTTGGTTTATTTAAATTGTTAACCCGATAATTAGTCCCTAAGATTCTTTAGCAATAAAGAGCACTAATTTTCAAAAAACTTAAAGTTATGCCAAGAGCAAAAAATAGAGTCGCTAGTCGTGCTCGTAGAAAAAAAATCTTAAACTTAGCCAAAGGAAGTTTTGGTAGAAGAAAGAATGTTTACACTGTAGCAAAAAACTCGGTCGAAAAAGGTCTAGTTTACGCATACAGAGATAGAAAAACCAAAAAGAGAAATTTCCGTTCATTGTGGATTGCCAGAATTAATGCAGGCGCTCGTCTTCACGGAATGAGTTACTCAGAATTTATGGGAAAAATCAACAAAACAGAAATTGACCTTAACAGAAAAGTATTGGCTGATTTAGCAATGAATCACCCAGAAGCTTTTAAGGCAGTTGTTGATGCTGTAAAATAAATTATTAATCGGTATATTACTTACTTATACAAAATCCTCGATAGTTCGCTATCGGGGATTTTTTTTGATGGGTTTATTATTTTTTATGATAGAAGGTGGTTTATAGTTTCTGATTACAAAACACAACTACCCGACAAGAAAATTTTACAACAAAAACTGCACGAACTATTTGATAATGTATAAATATGATAAATAGAACTATAATAAAGTTAAATTCTTTAATCAAATAAATATCAACTTTCATAATATTAAATATTGACTTATATAAATCACATTAAGTGACAAAAAACTTTGAGATGAATTATATTATTGCCTAAAACACAATTTAAGTTAATTTCCTGATTACTATTGATAAATCGCTATATTATTCGTATCTTGGCAATTCATACAATTATTGATGCCATTCATAAATTGGCATAAAACGATAATATGAAAATGATAAGACCCAAAAAAAGAAGTAATCCGAAAATTCTAAAGAGTAGGAAAATTAATACCCTAAACACAATACAAAATGATGCTCAAACAAAAAATTGAAAAATTAGCCTCCGAAAAAAACACGCCTTGTGTTACCATTTCGCTCAACACTCACAGAACGCATCCTGAAAATGCTCTTGATATTGTTTTATTAAAAAACCTATTGAAAGATGCAGAAGATAGAGTGATTCAAGAATTTGGCAAAAGACCAGTTGAATCTCTTTTGGAGAAAATTTATAAAGTTCAAAACGAAATCGATATCAACTACAATTTAGATAGTTTGCATATTTATCTTTCAAACGACACCCAAGAAATCATCAAGTCTGCATGGCCAACCCATGAAAATGGAGTGCATATTTCAAATACATTTGATGTACGAACTTTAATCAAATCATACAATAGAAGTGAGGAGTATTTTATACTTTTATTGTCTCAAAGTGGTGTAAATCTTTACGATACTGTCAACGACACCATTGTGAACGAAATCAATAATAAAGATTTTCCATTTCCAGAAAATAACCACTACCACACAAATTCTGATAGAGGTAGCGATGCCAAACATCTTGACGATTTGGTTCGTGAGTTTTTGAACAAAGTAGATAAAGCAGTTGTGAAAATCTGTAACGAAACAGGTTTGAATTGCGTGGTAGTTTGTACAGAAGACAACTACAGCCGTTTGATGCAAGTAGCAGACAAACCATCTGTGTATCTTGGATATTCAAATATTAACTACAATAACACTTCAAAAGATTTTATTGCTAAGCAAGGTTGGGAAATCGTTAAAGAATTGCAACACAAAAGAAGAAATGAAGCCATTGAAGAAGTAAGAGAAGCGGTTGCTCAAGGAATGGTTTTGACAGATTTGCAAGAGATTTTTCAAGCTTCCTTAGATGGTCGTGGAGATTTATTGATTGTTCACCAAGATTTTTCTCAAGCAGTGATGATGACTGGCGAAAGAACTTTTGATTTTGCAAAAAACAGAAAAGAACAAGGCGTAATTGAAGATATTACAAGCATTATCGCTTGGGATGTGGTTTTGAAAAAAGGAAGAGTTGTTTTCACTACAAAAGAAAGCATCAAAGAACTTGGTGCTATTGCTTTGAAAACAAGATATTAAAATAATATTTGCAAAGAAAAATTAAGTTGTAATTTGCAACTGTAGATTTTGATTTAAAAAAAAAAAATTGTGGCTCATTTTTGCATAAAATACGGCTCAAAACTATGAGACTGTGAGCCATAAATCATTTATTTGTGAACCACAAATTAAATAGTTAGGGTTGATTAGCGAAAAATAAACATCTTAATCTAAGATTCTAAACCACCTCTTGTTTTTCTGGTAAAAGAAAATTTAAAAATTTTACACTCATTGAAACAAATGGTAAAAAAATCAAAACACCAAGAATATTGAAAATCATATGTGCATTGGCAATTTGACTTCCAATATCTTCTCTTTGAGAAACATACTTTATTAAATCAACAAAAGGTTCAAAAAGTATAAGTCCAATAATAATTGTAGAGAAGTTGAAAACAAGATGAAAAAGTCCTGCTTTTAACGCTTGCCTTGTACCTTTAAAAGTAGCAATAAGTGTATCCGAACAAGTGCCTAACTCTGCTCCAAACATTACGGAAATCCCACCAGCTATAGAAAGGATCTCTTCCTTACCCAAAATAATCGCCATTCCTACCGTTCCACTAGAGGATTGTATAATTAAGGTAATTAAGCCTCCCATAAGCGCCCCTCTAAGAGGATTATTTTCTATACTTGCTATTTGATCAAAGAAAAAAGGACTGTTTTTCAAAGGCTCTACAGATTGCTCCATTAGAAATAAACCATAAAATAACATTCCAAAAAAGAGCGAAATTGCTCCAATATTTTGATATCTTTTTTGAGTAGCAAAAAGATGCATTGCCAAACCCAAAACTAAAGGCACAGATGCATATTGTGAAATATCTAGTGATATCAGTTGACTGGAAAATGTAGTTCCAATGTTTGCTCCCATTATCAATCCCACTGCTTGCTTGAAATCTAGACTTTTGGCGTTGATAAATACAATGACCAAAATAATTACCGCTGAAGAAGACCCCAAAAGAATCGTAAACACAGTTCCTGTAATAATAGAATATAATAGATTCTTGTTGTACTTTGCAATAATGCGTTTTGCATCTTCGTTAAAAAAACCTTTTAAAACAGTAGATAATTTTGTGATACTGTATAAAAAAAGTACTAATCCACCCAACAACAATGGTAAAATCTCACCCATAAAATGATTTTTTAAACCCCAAATTTACTTTTTAAAAAATTGTGTATTAGAAATTTAGATATTATTTAATCATTAAGAATTAAAGTTAAATAAAAGTCAACTTAATTAAGAAATTGTCGACTCACTTCGTCCTTTTAGGATTATCTTTTACAAATGCTTCCCAACCAGAGTAAGATTTACTCACATTTCCACTTACTTTTCCATTTTGGAAATAATGACATACTGCTGCAGCCAAACCATCTGTAGCGTCTAAGTATTTGGGTAAATCTTTAAAATTCAAAATTGTTTGCAACATTCCTGCTACTTGCTCTTTGCTAGCGTTTCCGCTTCCTGTAATGGCTTGTTTTATCGATTTGGGAGAATATTCCACCACTGGAATATCTCTAATGAGCACCGCTGCCATTGCTACACCTTGCGCTCTACCTAATTTGAGCATCGATTGAACATTTTTACCAAAAAAAGGCGCTTCAATAGCCACTTCGTCTGGAAGATACGTTTTCATCAAAAAAGTGACTTTCTCAAAGATAGATTTTAATTTAAGTTGATGATTTTCAAGTTTTTCTAAATGGATTACTCCTGTATTAATCAACGAAATATTCTTGCCTTTTACGCCAATCAATCCGTATCCCATAACATTTGTTCCTGGGTCTAATCCTAAAATTATTTTGTCAAACTCGTTCATTGATTACATTTGCATAAGAATAAAATCTAAAATCATTAAAAAGTCAAAAATATATCAATATTTATTCTTTGTTGTAAAAGTAGTCATTTTCTTTTTTGCATTGTATTTTCTATACACGCAGTTTAGAGAAAAAAACGAAATTAGCATTGCCAAGCATATTGCTCAAAGCCTCAATTCGGCAGAGAGTTGGTTGATGATTTTGCTTATTTTTTTATTGCAATTTGTAAATTATGGTATTGAAAATGCCAAATGGCGCGTTGCTTATAAAGAACTCAAAAACAGTTCTTTCATCAAAACTTGGAAAGCAGTGTATGCCGGAAATGCCATAGCCATCTTCACACCCGACAGGCTCGGTACTTTTATCGGTCGTTTTGGATATTTGAAAGATTATTCCAAAACACAAATTACTTACACTACTTTTGTCGGAAATTATGCACAACTCTGCACTACTCTTCTGTTTGCAGTAATTGGCTTGGTTATCACTTGGAATTATCAATTAGCATTTAGATTCCCTCAATCACTCAGTGTTCCTAATTTGGCACTCATTTTTACCCCCATTACAGTTTTGTTCTTTTCGTTTTTCTTTTACCAAGAATTATTGATTCAATGGTTTTCTAGATTCAAAGCAAAATGGATGCAGGATGTAGTTGCCAAACTCAGTTTCGTGCAAGAATATAGTATAGCAAGGCTCACAAGTATTCTCATTTTAAGTTCGCTGAGGTATTTGGTTTTTGTTCTTCAATTTTTTATTGCCATTACTGTATTTCAATTGGATTTCGACCTACTCACTACCCTATCTTTTTGTGGTATTCTTTACCTTTTCTCAACATTAATTCCATCACCATTTATGGGGAATTTAGGAACTAGAGAAGCAGTTGCCGTATATTTATTATCAACTATGGGTGGTGAAGTAGCAGTTATCTCTGCATCGTTGTTCATTTGGCTAATCAATGTGGTGTTTCCATCCATTCTAGGAGGCATATTTTTTATCACTAAAAAAGAAAAAATATGATGTTGACACTCCTTTTAGTGGTTTTTGGAATGTACGCTTTGATGATGCTTCTTATGATGATTGGTTTTATCATCAGTATTTCCAAAAAAAGAAAAAACAAAAAGAAAAAGCAATCTTTCAGTATTTTGATTCCCATTTTCAATGAAGAAAAGAATTTACCAAATTTGATTGCGCATCTTTCAAAATTAGATTACCCAAAAACAGATTTTGAAGTCATTTTCATCAACGATTGCTCCACAGACAATAGTTTTGATTGGCTAGAAGAGCATGAGGACAACTTTGAATTCAAACACGCCATTATCAATCTACATAAAAAAGTAGGTAAGAAAACAGCCATAGAAAAGGCTTGGACATTAGCGAATTTTGACAATATCGTTACAACTGATGCTGATTGTGTGATGAAACCAAATTGGTTGAAAGTCATCAACAAGCAAAAAAGCGAACTTTCTATTGGAGTTGTACTCAAAAAATCTGACTCTTTACGCTTTCTCCATAAGTTTCAAGAAGTGGAATCGATGCTTTTGGCAGGAATTACGATTGGTTCTGGAGCTTTAAAAAATCCTATTTTGAGTAGCGGAGCCAATTTGAGTTATTCTAAAAAGATGGCGAAATTTCTCAGACCATACAAAGACAACAAAACAATGGTTTCTGGCGATGATATGTTTATGCTGGATGCGATGCTTAACGCCAATCAAAAAATCGTTGTAAGACCAGAAAATAGTGTTGCTACTACAGTTAAAAAAACTTGGAGAAGTTATTTTGAACAAACTGCAAGATGGTCGTCCAAAACTTTACCAGGCAAAAGAGCCAAGAAATTAAAAATTAGAGGATTGTCGTTTGTTGCATTTACAACACTCATAACCAATGTTTTGTGGTTACTTACCATAATTATGTATTTTTTTACATTTGATAATAATTTTATATACTTAGCATTAATTAAACCGTTAGTTGATTTTTTATTTTTATTTTTGACCTCGTTATTTTAAAAAAGATTAATTTTATTCATCTTTGCACCAATTGTAGCGATAACCTACCCCGTTTATCTTCTAGTTTTAGGAGTGAAAGTAATGACTTATAAAGAGAATTGGTCTGCCAATGACTAAGAAAAAGGAAAATAAAAATAGAAGTCTCTGGGGAGATGCTTGGGTAAAACTCAAAAAGAACAAGCCTGCAATGTTGGGCTTGATAGTTATATCTTTTGCTGTTTTGATTTCAATTTTAGGGGCTAATATTAGACCCGATGCTACTCCAGATGCTAACGATCAGCATCCACCTATTGCTAAATTAACTCCAGGTTCTGAAGTTGACATGCTCCAAATTCGAAAAAACGAAGAAGTTGAAAAAGCAGGATTCTTTGGTAAATTACTCATGGGTGGTTCAGAAAATGATTACAAATCCTATCCATTTTTGAGTTACCAATTTGACGGTATCAATTTAATTATAGAAGATTATTACGTAGCAGGACCCATGAGCAAATACGAGGCTTCCTATAGAAGTTATGCTTTACCTGAAATCCTTTATCCTCTTGATATTGAAAAAGATGAAAAGTTTAAAGTATTAGATAATAATCAAGTTGAAATCTATTTACTTTCCAAAGAAACTATCACCAAAAGCATTGACGAAATGCAGAAAGAGATAGAAGAAAAAAACATTACGAAACAAAAGTTTTATCTAGGAACCGACAGACACGGAAGAGATTTCTTGAGTAGAATTATGTCTGGAACTATCATTTCTTTGTCAGTGGGTTTAATTTCTGTTTTTATTGCAATTGTCATCGGTCTAATAATGGGAGCTCTTGCTGGATATTACAGAGGTTGGGTTGATGAAGTAATTATGTTTGTAATTAACGTAATTTGGTCTATCCCTGCTTTGCTATTGATTATTTCCATCATGATGATCGTAGGAAAAGGATTTACGACAGTTTTTATGGCAGTTGGACTCATTATGTGGGTTGACTTAGCAAGATTGGTAAGAGGTCAGGTATTGAGTTTGAGAGAAAAAGAATTTATTGAAGCAGGAAGAGCGTTAGGTTTTAATGATGTCAGAATTATAGGACGACACGTACTTCCTAATATAATCGGCCCAGTAATAGTACAAAGCGCCAATAATTTTGCTACCGCAATACTTTTAGAAGCGGGATTGAGTTATTTGGGAATCGGAACTCAAATACCTATGGCTTCATGGGGAAGTATAATCACAGGTCACCAAGGTTTCATCAACCAACCTGAATATAGTTTCTTAGCACTTGTACCAGGTATCTGTATAGTCATTCTAGTATTTTCATTTATGCTTCTTGGCAACGGATTACGAGACGCTTTCGATACTAAAGGGATTGATTCGCTTTAGTTTATGTGTTTGGGGTTTGAAGTTCGGAGTTTCCGACTGTTGAAAGTTGAATGTTAAAACCTGCCTGCCGCACCGTGTCTGCCGACAGGTAGAGGCAGGGTTGAATGTTCGGGGGTTTTTGTCATATCGACTGGAGTACAGAGCGATAGCGAAAGTATGTAACGGAGATATCTAACTTGGTTAAATGTTGAAAGTTCACATGGATTGGAAATTATAATAGTCATATTTCAAAAGTGAGACTTCTCCTCCGCAGCTGCGGAGGTCGAAGTGACAAAAGTATTTTTACATCATATCGACAGGAGTACAGAGCGATAACGAAAGTATGCTCCGAAATTTCTGAGGGAGATATCTAACTTGGTTTGGGTTTGAAGTTCTGTGTTTGGGGTTACAACCTTCGTCAAGACTTCGGTTGATTAAATGTGGTTAAAATAGTCAAATTTAGAAATGTAGTTGAATTGTTCTTATTACATTTGCATTCTTAAAATTTTATGAACTACGGAACAGCAGCATATTACACTTTGGGTTGTAAACTCAACTTCTCTGAAACAAGTACAATTGCACAATCACTTTCAAAAGAAGGCTTTGCAAAAGTCAATTTTGAAGAAGGTGCAGATGTTTATGTTATCAACACCTGCTCCGTAACTGATCAAGCGGATAAAAAATGTAGAAACATTGTTCGTAAAGCACTTTCTTACAATCCTGATGCATTTATAGCGGTAATTGGATGCTATGCTCAATTAAAGCCTGAAGAAATAGCAAGTATCGAAGGGGTTGATATAGTTTTGGGAGCCAATGAAAAGTTCAATATCAAAGACTATTTGAAGGATTTATCCAAAAAAGAATCAACTCACATAGAAAACGAAGAAATCAAAACAACCAAAGAATTTGTTCCTGGTTTTAGTACTGGAGACAGAACACGCTCTTTCCTAAAAGTTCAAGATGGCTGTAATTATTTCTGTGCTTTTTGTACCATTCCCTTAGCTAGAGGAAGAGGAAGAAATGCTTCAATTGCCGAAACCGTTGCAAAAGCCAAAGAACTCGCATTAACTGATGTTAAAGAAGTAGTTTTAACAGGTGTAAACATTGGTGATTTTGGATATGGAACAGATGAAAACTTTTTTCAATTAATTCAAGAATTAGACAAAATCAACGGAATTGAAAGATACAGAATTAGTTCTATAGAGCCTAATTTACTTACTGACGAAATTATTGAATTTGTGAGTAAAAGTAAAAGGTTTGTTCCTCATTTCCACATTCCGCTTCAAAGTGGAAGCGATATGCTTTTGGAAAGAATGCGAAGAAGATACAAAACGGATTTATATCGAAGTAGAATCGAAAAAATCAAAACACTCATGCCAGATTGCTGTATCGGTGTTGACGTAATCGTTGGATTCCCTGGCGAAACAGATGAAGAATTTCAAAAAACCTATCAGTTTCTAAATGAACTAGACATTGCCTATCTTCATGTATTTACCTACTCCGAAAGAGACAACACTACTGCTTTACGAATGGACGGTGTTGTTCCAGTTCCAGTAAGAAAAGAACGCAATAAAATGCTCACAATTTTGAGTAATAAGAAGAAAAGAGCGTTTTACGAATCTCAAGAACAAAGAACTGACAAAGTAGTTTTTGAAGCCTCAGAAGACAACGGAATGATGTATGGATTCACTAAAAACTATGTAAAAGTAAAAACACCTTTTAATCCACTAATGATTAATCAATCTTCTCATGTGAAATTGACTGAACTAGACAGGGATGGTGTTTACAGAATAGAATTTACAGAGGAAAGAATGACTACTCAAGCCTTACTCAATTAAAATATTAAAATTACAACAAAATGGCAAACCACGACTACGACTTATTGGTAACAGAAAGAATTAAAGCATCACAAGACAATCTAGTTGGGGAAAACGAAAATTACAAACTCTACATCGACTATGTTTCGTTAAACGGTTTTGAGTTCTTACAATTCAATGTAATGAGTCAACTTAAAGTTAAAACACTTAAAGGATGCAAAGTATCTTTCATTAGTCGCAACCAAACCATTTTGCTTGAGTCTGACTCACTAGAAATAGAATCAGAATATTCAAATGCTCTGCAACTTTCTATTTTCACTTTCGACATTGATTTAGAAGAAGAATTAATAACATTTATAAACGAAGAAACTATTGATTCTGTGGAGGTTCAATTGGAAAACATCAATTTTAACATACCTTTATCTCATTTTGAAAATCTTAGACAAGTTATTGTCATACAAGAAATTGATGAAACTGAAGATGATTTAGACAATGTGGACTTTGAAGAAATTTAATCCAAAAAATGACAAAATTTTATCAAAAACTACTTGAAAACAACAAAGAATGGGTTGCTTCAAAACTAGAGGAAAACCCAGCGTTTTTTGATGAATTAGCTAATGGACAAAACCCTCCATTACTTTGGATAGGATGTGCCGACAGTAGAGTTCCCGCCAATGAAATCACTGGTACAAAACCAGGTGAAGTATTTGTTCATAGAAATATTGCTAATATGGTGATTCACACAGACATGAGTATGTTAAGTGTTTTGGATTACGCTGTAAATGTATTACATGTGAAACACGTAATTATTTGCGGACATTACGGTTGTGGAGGTGTTCAAGCGGCTATGGGAAATAAGCAATTTGGCATTATAGACAACTGGCTTAGGCACATAAAGGATGTTTATAGAATTCACTATGCTGAACTTGAAGCTATTAAGGATGAAAAAGATAGGTTAAATCGTTTTGTAGAATTAAATGTAATAGAGCAAGTTTATGACTTATGTAAAACTTCAATTGTTCAAAATGCATGGAAAAAACGCAAAACACCTTCTATTCATGGTTGGGTATATGACATCAAGAATGGATTAATCAAAGACTTAGGTGTTTCTGTTTCAGATAATTCAAATCTTGCAGAAGTTTATAAAATTGCTCCTGATACTGTTTTTTAGAATAGGAGATGTATAACTTACTTATTTACCACTTCAATTTTGTAATCATTATATTTCAAAACATACACAGATTGATTTTCAAATCCACTTCCACTTTCAACTGTTTTATAATTACTGCCAGCGCTAAATCCTGAAGTCTGTATATAATTGTAGTTTAATTGAAACTTAGAACCATATATAAGAAGTCCTTTTAAGTTGGTAAAGGCTGCGTCAAATCCATTAAAAGTATATTTATCAGGATCAATACCATATAGTAATCTATGCTGAATTAAAAAGGATTTTACATCATTGTCGTTAAAATCTACAAAATTTGGTGCCACCACATTGAGATTGTATCTGTTTTTGTATTTTTCATCAATTGTTTCAAAACTCATAAAATCTTCTAAACCAAATATCATTAAGTCCAAATTTTTAAATTTACTACTATTGATAGTCGCTGTTAGTTTAGTTACAATATTACTCACATGAGTTAAATCTTCTGATGGAATTACTAGAATATTTTTTTGTGTTGTTAGATAATTTTGATTCTACGGCAGTCAACTTAGAAGAGGTACTCATAGATGTTGTCCAAACAGAATCTCTAATTCTTGTAGGTTGCTTCACAATATTCGTATTATAACTCGAAACAAACTCATTAAAATGGAAAGCATCATCTTTTTTTGCCGTATTTTTTATTGCTATGACATTAGCATTAGCATAATTCTCTGCAACATATCTTCCCATATATTCTATTTGAGTAGGTATTGAAGCTGTAAACTTAGAAACATAAGGATTATGAAACAGCGCCTTATTTGAGACTGGAACAGGAATTACATTGGCAATTTGATTCGCTTTTGCATACTCTGTTACAGCTTTAATTTCTTTTGGAAATAAAGGTCCAAAAATCAAATCAACATTGTCCATTTCAGGTTTTGACAACAATTTAGATATCACAGCAGTATCATTTTGTGTATCATAGACGTGAATTTTCACATTGAGACCTGCTTTCTTAAGAGAATCTACTGCCATCATAAAACCTCTTTGAAAACTCATTGAAATCATGGTATATTTGTAAAAAGGACAATCACCTACGGGAGGGCATTTTGCTCTGAATCTATCGTTCTCATCCAACATAAACGGCAGCATGATAGCCACAGTATATTCGTCTTTAATCACAGAAGAACTGTCAAACACATAAGGTGTAATGATTTCATTGGTAATAATTGGTGCATTTTTCTTAGGAACAATTATTTTTATCACCTCACCTTTTTGAAGTCCTTTAGGTAAACCATCATTACTTGCTCTTATTTGCGCTTCTGTCTGACCGTATTGCTGTTGTAAATAGTAAAAAGTTTGTCCTGCTTCAACTGTATGTAATATCACACTATCATTAGGATTTACACTTGTATTGATAGGATTTTTAACGATAGGCTCTACCTCATTTACTTTGTTGGCTTTATCAACAGGAATCACAACTTTATCACCCACATTTAATGTAACTTTATCTTTATTCGCAGCCATTAAATCATCCAGTTTTACACTGTATTTTTTAGCAATAGCATACATGGTTTCTCCAGCGACTACTGTATGAATGATGATATTTGTATCAGAAATTTGAGGATTTGAAATGCCAATGATTTCATTTTTTAAGGTGTCAGAATCAGAAGTATTTACACTATTCGTAATTTCTTCACCTTTTACACTTGTTTTTTTCAACTCTTCTTCAGTAAGAGGAAAGTAAAGATTTTGACCAATACTAAGTCCGTTTTCTGCATTTGGATTGTGCTTAAACAATTCTGTAACGGAAGTCTTGTACATTTTAGAAATACCATAAGCCGTTTGCCCTTTGGATACTTTGTGAACATAACATTTTTTTCCATTATGTGTTTCAATGGGAGCAACATCTCTTTGTCCCCAAGACATCGATGCACAACAAAAAGATATAATAATTACTAATATTAAATTACGCATATTTTTTAATTTTTAGTTCTATTCCCACTCAATCGTTGCAGGTGGTTTAGAACTGATATCATAAGTTACTCTATTGATTCCTTTTACTCTATTGATTATATCGTTGGATACTTTTGCCAAAAATTCATACGGCAAATGACACCAATCTGCAGTCATTCCATCGGTAGAAGAAACTGCTCTCAATGCAACTGCATTTTCATAAGTTCTTTCATCTCCCATCACGCCAACAGACTGAACAGGAAGCAACATTACTCCCGCTTGCCAAACATCATTATATAAACCACTCGATTTCAAACTATTGATAAAAATACTATCCGCTTCTTGCAAAATGCGTACCTTTTCTGCAGTGACATCACCTAAGATACGAATTCCCAATCCAGGACCTGGAAAAGGATGTCTTTCCAAAATTGCTCCATCGATATTCAAGGACTTCCCTACTCTTCTCACCTCATCTTTGAACAATGCTCTGAGTGGTTCTACCACTTTCAATTTCATAAAATCGGGCAATCCGCCAACATTATGATGAGATTTTATAGTTGCGGAAGGACCTCCCGTAGCCGAAAACAGACTCTATGACATCTGGGTAAATCGTTCCTTGACCCAACCATTTAGCGTTTTCTACCAATTTTGATTCTTCATCAAAAACTTCATCAAAAACTCTTCCTATGGCTTTTCTTTTCAGTTCTGGATCTTTCTCTCCTTCAAGTGCTTTGTAGAATTTATCTTTAGCATTCACGCCTTTCACGTTGAGTCCCATCCCTTTGTAAGAATTTAAAACATCTTCAAATTCGTTTTTTCTGAGTAAACCATTATCTACAAAAATACAATGTAAATTTGTCCCAATAGCTTTGTGCAATAATACAGCTGCAACAGAAGAATCTACACCTCCAGACAAACCTAAAATCACTTTATCATTGCCTAATTTTTCTTTTAATTCAGCCACCGTAGTTTCTACAAATGCTTTAGGTGTCCACGATTGGTCACATTTACAAATATCCACCACAAAGTTTTTGAGCAAATTTGCCCCGTCTGTAGAATGATAAACCTCTGGGTGAAACTGAATGCCATAAGTTTCTTCACCTTGAATGTGATAACCTGCGAAATTCACATCTTCGGTAGAACAAATCACTTTATAATGATCTGGAACACTCGCAATCGTATCTCCATGACTCATCCACACTTGCGATTTTTCATTCACATTTTGCATCAAAACATTACTAGAATCTACAAATGAAAGATTGGCTCTACCATATTCTCTAATCTTGGAAGGTGACACTTCTCCTCCATAATTTTGTGCCATATATTGAGCGCCAAAACAAACACCCAACAAAGGTAATTTACCTTTAATATTAGATAAATCTGGCTTTGGAGCACTTTCATCTCTCGTACTAAATGGGCTTCCTGAAAGAATTACCCCTTTAATATCACTTGTGATATCTGGAATTTTATTCCACGGATGAATTTCACAATACGTATTCAACTCTCGTAATCTTCTCGCAATCAATTGTGTATATTGAGAACCGAAATCTAAAATCAAAATCATTTCTTGCATAACTGCAAAGATAAACATATACTTAGTTATGATTTAAATTTATTTATTAAAAATGAGGTGTTTTTATCCTTAAGGTTAATGGTTAATTGTTAATGGTGAATTGTGAATTGTTAATGGTTAGTGGTTAATGGTTAATGATGAATTGTGAATGGTTAATTGTTAATTGTTAATTGTTAATGGAAATGGGGAATTAGAAAGAGGAAATCAGGAATTAGAAAGATGAAATCAGAAAGAGGAAATCAGAAAGAGGAAAGAGGAAAGAGCGAGACAATGAATTAATTAGAAAATTTGAAAATGAAATAATTGGTTTAATGTACTTGTCACATCGACCTTGTGGAGATGTCTAAATACTTTAAACTAAATTTGAAAAGAAATTAGATAAAAAAACTTTGTAAACATTTGAGAATAGCTTTTGCGTGCCTTTTGTGGTTATATGACTTTTTGTTGTAAATAAACTTTGATAGAAGATGGGAAATTAGAAATTGGAAATCAGGAATTAGAAAGATGAAATCAGAAAGATGAAATCAGAAAGAGGAAATCAGAAAGAGGAAATCAGAAAGAGGAAATCAGAAAGAGGAAATCAGAAAGAGGAAATTAGAAAGAGGAAAGAGGAAAGAGGAAAGAGTGATACAAATTAACTAGTCCAATAACTTTGGTTCATTTGAATAAGAAACTTTAAATGGGTCTGTTGAATAACTAATGTAAATAAATCTATCTTTAGTTAATTTAATTTCTTTACTGTTTCCATCAATTAAAATATTTATTTTTTGCTCTTTATCGAATGGGTTTTTATGAAGAATAATTGAAAAACTTAAAAGAAGACCTATAGATTCATCTTGTTTGGCACAACCTTTTATCAAAGCCTAATCGTTGTGCAAAACTTCAATTGAATGAAAACGAT
The DNA here is from genome assembly GCA_018401455.1 of Flavobacteriales bacterium. GTDB lineage: Bacteria > Bacteroidota > Bacteroidia > Flavobacteriales_D > Parvicellaceae > Parvicella. The sequence goes on along the minus strand of JAGYKU010000008.1, from coordinate 4,665 downwards.
CTTTATATGCTCCTAAAATTATTATATCTGTTGTATCTCCAGATTTATCAACATCAATTATTGTATATGGATCTAAAGGGTTTTCACATTTATTTTCAGAACTACATTTAAAAATTAAAAGTAAAATTGAAGTGATAAAAAAACATTTTTTTAGCAATTTTAAAATCTTAGTGTTTCTATTTTTTGTTTTCAACTGCATTTATTTCAATTTACTTAAATTTTATTCAGCTCTTGAAAATGCCTTTGATTTGAATTCCTGTTCAGAAATTGAAAATCCGTATTTTGTTGCTACTATTCTCCAGTTTCTAACTGCTGTTTTTACCTCTTCTACAATTTTTAGTGCACGTTTTTCATTTAATCGAAAATAGGAATGCACTTGTATCGCAAGGTCTAAATCCAAAGTATTATCATTCTCTGAAATATTTAGTTTTAGTCCAGTTCCTGTTTCTACTGGATTAATGTCGTAAGCTGGAGATAATTCCCATCCCTCACTTGTTAAAATAAATCCATGATTTCTCAAGTGGTCGTCTGTATTTGACACACATACACTAAATACAATTCTTCTCCAAAGTTGCTCAAGATTTTCATCCACATTTGCTCCTTTGTTTATTATAAAATCTACCATTTCCAGATAACTAACTCCTTCTCCATGAGCTTCACCGTCTATGTGTCCTAATAACGTCATAGCAGAAGAAAAATGGATACGACCTCCATCTGAAGTTCGGTCGAATCTTTTTGTCAAAAAAGTATGATTAGAACTTGTAAATTTCTTCGCTTTCGCTTCAGACATTGTAATTCCAGCAGCTAAGGCTAATTCATAGGTTACCATTTCCCAACCTCCAATATCCGTTTGGTCATTTTTACTTGGGAATTTTGCAATCCATAAATGGTTATCATTATCCAAAACACTTGCTTTTGGTCTTGCACCACCAAGAGATGAACCGGGTGCTACTAGCATATTCAACCATTTTAGGTATTCCGGATCATTAATCACATCGTCATCTTCCAATCGTAAACTTATTTGTTCCAATTCCCTAATTGATGTCCATGGGGGACTTGCCATTTCTTTATTATCATTTAAAAAAGGTCCAAATTTATCTAATTTGAAACGCAAACCTCCCATTCGATGTGCATCATATACACCCAATAAATAATCTGTTTCAAATAAATTTTGTTCGATTCTATTTTCTTTACGCGCCAAAGCAGATTCTCTTCTTCTCATTAATATTCGACCCCATCTATCAGGAGAAGAATCTAAAAATATTCCAAAATTACTCTTATCCTGATCATTGAGATATTGTTTTCCAGTATATAACTGTAAATCTGGATCGAGTAATTGCGCCTGCTTAGATTGTAGCCAATTGGAATCATATTCAAATGAAAAAACCTCTTTCCCTCTCAAAATTTGTGCTTCTAACATCCCCATTAATAAAGGATAATTTATCTTTGAATCATCCTCAATCTTATGATTATGCCAATCCGCATATACATATATCTGTCTTCTTTTTTCCATTTTCGTCAAAACTTACTTTTTCGGTGCACGCAATTTTGTACTTAAACCAGCATCCTGTAATTTTCTACCTAATTCATCATCATGTGCAATCAACAAAAAATCTTTCTCTAAACCGAGTACAACAAGTACTTGTAAATACAGTCCAATACTCACGCTTTCTGAGCCTTTCTCTATCGAAAGAAGAGTTGGTCGACTGATATTTGCCCGCTCAGATACTTGAGATGAACTGTACTTTCTTCTCAAACGTGCTAGTTTGATATTCTCTCCCAATTCCTTCAATAATCTCTTATGTTTTGGTAATAAAACCGGTTTCTCTCTTCCCATAATGTAAAATAGTATTTGCAAATATACACTTATATGTAAAAAGTATTTGTTTTTATAAGAAAAAAAAGCGCTTTCCTCTTTTACCAAACTGAATTATCTGCAGGAGAGAAAAGCGAGTTCAAACCCCAACCATCATGCATCATACAACAACCATCAATCTCCCTCTCACAAAAACACATTTAACCATAGAACTATCTGATGAATAGACAATTCGGGATGCGAGGTTTGATTTGTCTTCGTTAGCAAGTGTGGGATGTTCTGCAGCAATTACACAAGCATCAAAATCTGCTCCGACTTTAAAATAGGTTTCTTCAAAATTATTCATTGCTTTTCTCCCTGCTAAAGTTGCTTGATGAATGGCATATCGTCCGCTATCATTGAAACCATTGCCAATCATTATGTTGCGTTTATGAGAAATCAATCTTTGTCCATAATCCAAGATGCGCAATTCCTCCATAGGATTCAAACCAATGTGACTGTCTGTTCCGATAGACCATTTTCCACCTAATTTTTGAAAGTTGATTAACGGAAAGATTCCATCGCCAAGATTTCCTTCTGTACTTGGGCAAAGCACAACATTTGCTCCGCTTTTGGCTATTCCTTCTGTTTCTTTTTCTGTAAGATGTGAGGCGTGAACCAAATGAAAACGATGGTTCATTGCTACGTTTTCCAACATCCATTCTACTGGTCTTTTACCTAAAAAAGCAATACTATCTTCAATTTCTTTGAGTTGTTCTGCAATATGAATATGAAAAGGTAAATCCTGCGGAAATTCCTTTGCAACTTTTACAATATCTTGCGGATCGACACCTCTCATAGAATGAATGCCGATAGCAACATTTGCTAATGGATATTTTTCTGCCACCTCGATAGTTGCATCGAGTAATTTTCGGTAATCTTCTACATTTTCAGAAATAAATCTTCTTTGTCTATCGTTAGGTGCTTTTCCAAAGCCTCCTTTCTGATAGAAAATCGGAATCAAAGTGATTTTGATTCCTGTATCTCTACTTGCTTTAAGTAAGGCTTCACCCATTTCTGCAAGATTAGGGTAAGGCCTTCCGTCTGGCTGATGATGAACATAATGAAATTCTGCGACTTGTGTATATCCATTGCGAAGCATTTCTGAATACAAATCTTTAGCGATTGAATATAAATCTTCTGGTGTAATTGAAAGTGCTAATTGATACATTGTTTCTCTCCAACCCCAGAAATCATCTGAATCATCAGGATTTTGATGTTGCTCTGCCCTTCCCGCCATAGCATATTGAAAAGCGTGTGAATGTGCATTTTGAAACCCTGGAATGGCATAACCTTGTATTATTTCACCTTTATCGTCAGTATTTTCTAACAATTCAGAAATACGACCATTTTCATCAACTACAACAGTGACATTATCGTTCCATCCTGAACTTTGCAACAAAGATTTAAACGTAAATCGCTTCATTATCAATTTTTTACAATAATTTTTATTATTAAAAAGGTTTACTACAGTTTTTGTTTACAAAAAATATAGTCCAAACAAATGTAAATATCATTAATAGAATAGTATTAAGAATTGGAAAAAATATTTTGCAAATTAGGTTAAAACTTACTATCATTGCAGTAGTGGAAGACTTATTCAATATCAAAAAACTGAACAAAACCAAACCTGAAAAAGGTATGTTTTTGATTTCTGAACCTTTTATGGAAGATAATTTCTTTAAGCGTTCTGTGGTTTATCTTTGCGAACACAATGAAGATGGAGCATTTGGTTTTGTAATCAACAATATCCTTTCCATTTCACTTTCTGAATTGATGTCAGATTTTGAAAATACAGAGTTTGAAGTTGGTTTTGGTGGTCCTGTTAATTCAAGTAATTTGTATTACATTCATTCTTTGGGCGACAAAATCGAAGGTTCTATTTGTATTCATGACGATTTATATACTGGTGGAGATTTCGAAAAATTACAATTACTTATCAATACTGGAATTGCAACGAATCATGAAGTTCGATTTTTCTTAGGATATTCAGGTTGGACTTCAGGTCAATTAGAACGTGAACTTGAAGAAAACGCTTGGATAATTTTGCCTTCCGAAAAAAGACACATCATAACATCTACAGACAAAGAATTATGGAAAGAATTGCTTAGTGAAATGGGAGGTAAATATAAAGTTATTTCAAATTTTCCTGAAGATCCCTCTTTAAATTAGAATTAAATTCCTTTTCGTTGATTGCTTTAAGAAGTTCCTTAGCAATTTTATTGTAATATCTTTTGGTTCTAAATGCTCCCACCCATTGTACTCCATTAATTGCATTAGTCAAGATAATTTCATCTGCTGCAAGAAGATTTTGTGGGGTAAGAGAACTTTCATAAATGGTCACTTTCTTTTCAATTGCCAAGTTAATTAAATTCATTCTCATTGTTCCGCCTACACATCCATCTGAAAGAGGTGGCGTGTATAAAACACCATTACTCACTAGAAATACATTAGACTGAGAACACTCTATAATATGACCGTTGGTATTGAGTATAAACGCTTCATTTAAATTGTTTTTCTTGGCGTAGTTCATTGCCATTACATACAAAAGTGCATTGCTAGTCTTGAGGCTAGAAAGAATGTTTCTTTCTTTTTTCATATCAGAATACACATCTATTGACAAACCTTCTGTATTCAGGGCGAATTGATTGTTTTGTATTTTTTCAGCAGTGATCAAAAAACTTGCGGCATCTTCTTCACTTTTGTATGTACCACCTCCTGAGCGGTATAAATGCAATCTAATTTTAGCACCTGCCTCAATCTGATTAGAAGAGATTAATTTTCCTATTTCTGATTTAAAGAAATCCATT
>JAGYKU010000079.1 GCA_018401455.1 Flavobacteriales bacterium | reverse complement strand
CAATCAACCAATTGTCAAATTTCCACATTTTCAAATTAATCAATTCCCCATCCCTATTTTAAACCTTTCATAAGAATATTTGTTTGCTAGTTTGAGTTTAAATATAACTTTGCACTCTCAAATAAAAAATAAAAATTTTTCCGATATAATATTTAGGATGAAAGTAAGACATGTATTAGTAATTATCACCAGTATCATTATATTGGTTACGATTGTACTAGCTTTTATGATGGGCTATGGCGCAGGAATGACCAAAGGGGAACAAGATGCTGAGAAAATCAGAGCCAAAAGATTAGCAGAAGCTATGGCAAATGATACTACCATCAAAGATACGAATTTTGTAAAAGTTTTTGCTGCTTCTTTTACCAATCAAATCAAACCTATCACGGCTGCAGGATTTGGTCAAGTAGTTTCCAGTTCTATGATAAACATCACCTCGGAAGTTCAAGGTGTTATATACGGAGGAATCAATCTTAAAAAAGGAACTAAATTCAAAAAAGGTCAAGTTTTATTTAGTATTAAGAATCAAGATGTAGTGCTTGCATTAAAAGCAAGAAAAAGTAATTACCTTACAATGCTGACCAACATTCTTCCAGATTTAAAACTAGATCATTCAGAGAATTTTGATGCTTGGCTTAAGTTTTACAATGCTTTGGATGTAGAAAAAATTCTGCCTCCACTTCCTGAAACGAAAAGTTTTAAAGAGAAGAATTTTATTGTTTCTCGAAATATTTACAGCGAATATTATAATATTTTAAGTGATCAAGAAAGATTGAAAAAATACACGATTATTGCACCTTTCGATGGAAGTGTTCTCAATGCTATGACAGATGACGGAGCAGTAACCGCTCCCGGAAGTCCAGTTCTTTCAGTTATAAGACTAGGCAATTTAGAAATTGAAGTGCCCATCAAATCAGAAGAAATAGATTGGGTGAAAGCAGGTGCTGAAGTTGTATTGTATGACAATAATGTAGCCGTAGCAAAAGGAAAAGTAAATAGAAAAGGTACTTATGTAAATCCTCAAACGCAATCTGTTCCGGTATTTATTGATATCATAGAAACTTCTGTTGATTTGTATAATGGAATGTATTTGAACACAGAAATAAAGTGTGAAGGATTCGAAAGTTTGATAGAATTACCAAGAAAAGCTATTTTCAATAAAAATGAAGTATTTTATGTCGAAAACAACAGAATTATAGCACATCCTGTAGAAATAAAATTATTCAAAGAAAATTCTGTTTTGGTAAAAGGAATTCCAGATAACACTATGATTGCTGTTGAGCCTATTATCAACGCAACGGATAGTATGGAAGTGAAAGTTATTAATGTTTCAAAATTTTAATAACGAATGAGAAGTGTTATTTCATTTTTTATAAAGTATCCCATTTGGGCAAATGCAATCATCATTGTGACTGCTTTGGCGGGGTTTATCAATATATATACTTTAAATCAATCCTTTTTTCCTGAGTTAGAGCCCAATCAAATTTACATAACTGTTGCCTATCCTGGTGCTTCTCCTGTCGAAATGGAAGAAGGAGTTACTACATTGATAGAAGAATCTTTGGTAGGAATAGAAGGAATTAAAGAAATTTCATCCAAATCATCCGAAAATCTTGCTAGAATCACGATCGAAAGTGAGGAAAAAGTAGATATTAATCTACTCACTCAAGAAGTCAAGAATGCCGTAGATGGAATCAACTCTTTTCCAGTTGGTGCTGAAAGACCAATAGTTGTGGCTCAAAAAACCAGAGGAATGTCTGGAATGGGCGGTACTGTGGGGTTTGTGTCTTTGGTAGGAGATGTCAGTTTGGAAGAGTTAAAGCTCAAAGCAGATGAAATAGAAAGAGATTTAATTGCGCTGAATGATATTTCTCAAGTTGAGGTTTTAGGATTTCCACCACAAATTATTGCTGTAGAAATCAGACATAATGATTTATTGAAATACAATCTTACTTTTGATGCCATTGCTCAGAAAATAAGAATGCAAAACATTGATGTTTCGGCAGGAACTATCAAATCCGAGTCAGAGGAATTGTATATCAGAATGATGAACAAATCTACTGATCAAGAAATGATTAAACAAATTGTCATTGGGGCTTTGCCTGATGGACAAATGATAAGACTTTCTGATGTAGCAGATGTTAGATTTGAATTTTCAGATATTGCCTTCAAAAGTTTTGTGAATGGCAGACAAAACGCAACAATTCTGATTAAAAAATTGAATTCAGAAAACTTGGGAAAGATTTCGAAAGCACTTTCAGGTTACATTGAGGAATTCAACGCAAAGAATGACAATTACAAGATGCAAACCTTGTTCATGTTCTCAGATTTATTGAATCAAAGAATTGATATGCTTACTTCCAACTTGACATTTGGGTTGATTTTGGTTTGTTTGGTTCTAGGCTTGTTTTTGAGTTTGAAGTTGTCTTTATGGGTAGCTTTTGGAATTCCTTTTTCCATGTTGGGAATGTTTTGGATGGGCGGTTTGTATGGAATGACCATCAACATGATTTCATTATTTGGAATGATCCTCGTAGTAGGAATTTTGGTAGATGATGGAATTGTAATAGCGGAAAGTATTTTTTCACAGTACGAAAAAGGTAAATCTCCAATTCAAGCAGCACTTGATGGTACGATGGATGTTTTATCTTCTGTATTCACCTCTGTTTTGACAACTATTGTAGCATTTGGATTTTTACTTTTCGTAGGGGGCGATATGGCTATGATGGAAGAAATGGCATTTAGTGTCATCGCCTGTCTCGCATTTTCTTTGGTAGAGGCATTCTTGGTCTTACCTTCTCACTTAGCAAGTAAAAAAATTCTTGAGCCAAGTCAAATTTCTTGGTATCAAAAAATTAGAAAAAAAATTGAGTCAGGTATTTCTAAAGCTAGAGATTGGTATGGAAGACTTTTAGGCAAAATGCTGAAAAGATACAGACTTTGGGTATTTTCGCCTTTAGTTTTTATTGGATTCATCTTTATTTTGTTGATGACTGGAGCAATCAAAACTTCATTTTTTCCTAATATTCCTTTCAATGATATTCAGGTGGATGTTTCATTCAAACCTGGCGATAGAGAATTTCAGACAGAAAGTACCATGAGGTATTTGGAAGGTTTAGTTCGTGAGTATGCAGACTCTTTGGAAACTGAATTTGGAGAACCAATCATTACTACAATTTCTACTACAATAGGAAATGCGCAACGAATTGGAGAAACAGGAAATCATGCAGGGTCTTTGAGAATTACTGTTGCTGAACAAAATTTTGTTTCAACCGAAACAATTTCTAATACCATTAAAGACTTGATTCCAAAAGATACTTTAGATAGATTCGAGAAGTTTACGGTAGGTGGAGACACACCTTTTGGTAATAATATTTCGTTATCAATTCAAAGTACAGATAGAGAAGAAATCAATGCCGCAGCTCAATGGCTGAAAGCTCAGATTATGGAAATGCCTGAAGTGAAAGATATTGTAGATAATTCTGGTGCTGGTAATAGAGAAGTACAACTAAAATTATATGATAAAGCCTATGCGCTTGGACTTACCGAAGGATTGATAGTTTCTCAATTACGTCAAGGATTTTTTGGAGAGGAAGTACAAAGATTGATTATTGGGCGTGATGAGGTAAAAGTTTGGGCAAGATTTCCAATCGAAGATCGAGATGATTTTGGTGATTTTGACAATATGAAAATCAAAACACCTTCAGGGCAAGAATTTCCACTTTCTAGTCTTGCTTCTTATGAAGTGAAAAGAGGAAATGTAACCATCAATCACATAGATGGTAAACAAGAAATTAGAGTTTATGGAAGTTTGTACAATGGAGAACTTTCTGCATCAGTAAACGCAAGAATTCAACGAGAATTATTCCCAAAACTAACAGAATTATTTCCCAATACGGAAGTTAAAGTAAAAGGTCAAGCCGAAAAAGCGGCCGATTCAGGGAAACGATTGCTTACTGCTTTTGGTTTGGGAGTTTTACTGATTCTAATTATTTTATCATTAAACTTCGCTTCATTCTATCAAGCGAGAATTATTTTGATGGTGATTCCGATTGGACTTTTTAGTGCTATGTTGGGTCACGGGATCGAAGGAGTAGCCTTTTCTTTATTTAGTTTTTGGGGAATCATTGCTTTAGTTGGAATTTTGGTAAATGATGCAGTGGTAATGCTCGACCAATACAACAAAGGTTTAAAATCTGGATTATCAACTTATGAAGCAGTAACAGAGGCAGGGAAATCAAGATTTCGACCTATTATTCTAACTTCTTTGACAACCGTTGTTGGACTTTACCCTTTGATTATGGAGAAGAGTTTTCAAGCACAGTTTTTAATACCTATGGCTGTTTCAGTAGCGTATGGTGTTTTATTTGGCACATTAATATTGTTGTTTTTCTTTCCTGTTTTAATAATGTTCTTAAACGACATGAGAAGAGCAAGATTCTGGTTGTGGAGAGGTGGTTCAATACCTCCAACTAGAATAGAAGTGGAACCAGTATATAAAATTGCAGAAAGAGCAAAAGAGTTAGACAATGCAGAAGAAGTTACTTTCTTTGATGTGAATGCTGATAATGCTCAAGATACAAAAGAAAGAGATACCAAAGAATTCTCATAAATTATAGAATAATTGAATGTTAAGTAAAGTGAAATATATCGAACAGAAATTGAAAATAGTTTTTTTATTGATTTCAATCATGTTTTTCAATCATTCATTGAAAGCGCAAGATGATTTGTCTCTTTCAGATGCTATTCAAGTGGGATTGAAACAAAATTTTGACATATTATTAACTCAGAAAGCGATTGAAATCAACCGTATTCAAAATACTTGGGGAGAGGCAGGAAGATATCCAACGGTAAGATTAGGATTAAATCAAGGAAATGCTTTGAGTGATCAATCCAGAAATCCTACTTCCTTTATCCAAGCACTTTTGATGTCCAATAATATTCAAGGAACTGCTGATGTCAATTGGGTTTTGTTCAATGGATTTAGAGTAAAGGCAAATAAAGAAAAGTTAGAAAGATTAGAATCTCAAAGTGAAGGAAATGCTGCTTTGGTGGTAGAAAATACCATTCAAGGAATCATTTTGAACTACTACAACGCAAAATTACAAGCGGAGAAAATACTTTTATTAAAAAACGTGATAGAACTCTCAAAAAATAAGTGGGAATATCAAAAACTAAGACAGGATTTAGGCGTTGCTTTAACTGTGGATTTATTACAATATGAAAATGCATTTTATCAAGACAGTACTAATATTCTAATGCAACAATTGGCTTATGATAATGCTATTAGAAACCTAAATATTTTGATGGGAGTTGAAGAAACCAAAACGTGGAATCTTACTGAAGAACTTGAAGTAGAACAGATTTATTATGTTTATGATGATTTGAAAGCCAAAATGTTGAGCAACAATCAAAATGTCAAAAATGAGTTAATCAATCTAGAAATTATCCAAAGAGATATTACTTTAGCAAAAGCAACCATGTATCCTGTAGTGTCTTTCAATACAGGTGCACAATACCAAACTAGTACATTCAAAATTGCTGATTTTCCAAGAGCAAACGGGGTTTCGATTAATTACTATGCGAATTTTACTTTAAATTTCACTTTATATGATGGTGGAAAAGTGAAAAGAGGCATTCAAGCACTTGAAGTGCAAAATGAAGTCAATGAAATTCAAATGGAGAAATTGAAAGCAACTTTGTCTAATGAATTAAAAACACATTTCGACTTGTACACTGTAAGACTTCAAATGTTTGAATTGACCAAAAAGTCTTTTCAAGTTGCCAAGAAAAATTTTGAAATTGCCAAGCTAAAAGAAAACTCAGGATTGATTAATTCTTTTGTTTTTAGAGATATCGAAATGTCATACCTTTCTGCTGGAATGGCAATGATAGAAACAGGGTTTAATTTAATTGAATCTCAAACCAATCTAGCCAAACTCACAGGAGGACTATTGGATGAGTAATTTAGTTAGATATTAGAAAATTGATTTTAAATCAAATATCGATACACATTTATTTTTTCGTTATTCATTTCAGAAACTTTATCGAAGCGCATACCGTTTTTTAAAGCTACAGCAATCGAAGGATAATTGCCTGGCATAATCACCGAAATTAAGCTGTCAGAAAGTTGGTTTTCAATTGCAAATTCTTTGCACTTTTGAGCAGCTTCAGATGCAAATCCTTTTCCTCTATATTCTTTAATCAAAGAATATCCAATTTCAAGTTCTTCAATACCATCAATATTTTGAATAAGAAGTCCACATTGCCCAATCAATTGTCCAGTTTCTTTTTCTATTAGCGCATTCATTCCGCCTAAGTTATTTTGATAACGATGATTTACTTTTTCAAACCATTTTTCACACTTTTGCGTTGGAGAAAGCAATTGATCCTCTTTTGAAAAAATATATTTTAAAGCGTTTGTCTCTGCGCAAAATTTCATCCATTCATTAAAATCTGAATCTTCAACTTTTCTAAATAAAATTCTTTCAGACGCTTCACCGAATAGCAGTAGTTTATTATAGTTATGAATCATTGCTTAAATTGAGTTAGATTATTTTGCTTTAAAAAAGACTTTTCTTTTCTTCAATATAAATGACTTTTTTGATTTTATTCAAATTGAAATCATTTTGTAAACTAATTTTAAAAATTGAAAAACTTTTTTACTTACTCCTTAACTATTCTGATGAGTTCAGGTTTTTCATTTAAAAAAAATTCAATAAAATAAACACCAGAAGATAAGTTTTCAAGTGAAAGCGATCGCTGTTTGATGATATCTTTCATAATGATTCTTCCTTGCATATCTTTTATTTGGAAGTCTTTATTAAGCAAGTTTTCAGAGACAATTATGTTACTTGAAAATGGATTTGGGTAAACTTGTATAAGTTCGTTTTCAATAGTATTTACTACTAAATTTAAAACAAGAATACTATCAGTTGCTTCACAACCATTTGAATCTGTTACAAATACAGTGTACCAACCTGGATTTAGGTAAACCGCCATTTCGTTGTTTTGATTATTAGGGTCGTTCCATATAGTTTCGTACGGAGGGGTTCCTCCTGAAATAGCAACAGTTGCTGTTCCATCTAGGGTAGTACTTCCATCTGCTCCTGTTGCATCTAAAGTAAGAGTTATTGGTGATGGTTCGTAAATGCTAAAACTAATAGAGTCAGTACATCCACGAACGTCACTTAATAAAACCCAATAATCACCTGGTGGCAAGTTGCTTACAATGGTGTCGATTGTGTTGTCAAACCAATCAACTGATGCAAACGGGTAACTTCCAGTTTCTTCAATGATGATTTCTCCATCAGAAAAACTAAAACAAGAAACATTTTGTATGTAAGAATTCCATTCTACACTATCGGTATTTAGGTTGAGAATTTCTATTTCTAAAGTGTCTTCACAACCTCTTGAATCTGTTAAATAAACTGTGTAAATTCCTTCCGTAAGACTATCAGTCAAATGCGTTGAATCTCCATGATTCCATTGATAATCGATAATGTTGTATTGATTCCCATCAGATAACTCGATGCTGCCTGTAAAACCACCTTCACAAACAATGTGATTAACATTTTGTATTACAGAAACCGAATCAGCATAAGGAATCCAAACAGAATCAGTTACCACACAGCCATCTTGATGAATGATAGTTACAGAATTAAATCCTTCATGTGCAGAAGTGTTGTTTGCAAAAGCAATTCCATTGTCCCACAAAAATTCACAAGTATTGAACATACATGGGCATCCAGTCGAACTTACGGTAACTTGTCCATTCGAATCATTTAGACATGTTGGCGCTACGATTCCTCCAAAAGATAAAATATGAGGATCGCTAAGGGTAAATTGTCTAAATTCAAAACACATGAAGTTATCAGTTACCAAAACTTGGTATGATCCAGCACCAATACTTGAAATTTGTGATGATAAAGAATCAATATTCCAGACAAAAGTATGATGGTTTGATGGGTTTTGTAATTGAAGTGAAATACCTCCATTGTGCTCTTGATTACAAGAAGGATGGGTTAAAGTAGCGCTTGAAATCAAACTTCCTGTTCCGCAATTGATAGATGAAAAATTGTATATACCATCAGCATGATTTCCCATGTATGAACCCCAAGCAATGCCACTGTTAGGCATTTCAACATTAAAATCAATTCTATTGAGATAAAAACCTTTCCAACCCATTGGATTAATACTATCTCTTTTTACAACATAGAAAATTTCTAATTGATTGTCGCCATCAATGTCTTTAATTAATGGAGTGCAAGCAACATTGGTTCCTGCTTCCATTTGCGAAAGATTACTGACAGTTCCATCGGTAAAATCAATTGCGTGTAATTGATGTTCAAAATAACTTCCATTGTGATGTGTAACGGTGATTACTGCTTCATCTCTGCCGTCATTATTCAAATCTACTGCGTTTGCAGAAGCAAAATGAATAGCACCAATACTGTCTAGGAATTTTACTTCACCGTTGCTCCCATCTAGCATAATTTGGTAATAATCGCTAAATGATGGCACTTGACCTTTGTATAATACACCAAAAACATCTTGAGTGAAATCTCCCGTAAAGTTTCCAATTACAAGTGCTGCACTTGATTGAGTATTAGGATGATAATAATCCCATAAAACTTGAAAATCAGAGCCTTGTATTTTAGAAATAGTTCCTCCAAAAGCTTGAACATAAATGTCATAATGCCCTTGAGGTGTTAGATGAATTGAAGGTGGTGCAATAAATCCTTTTTGAGCATCTTCTAAAATTTTAATAGAAGAACTTAAAGAATTATAATCAATTAAATCTTGTAATGGACAAGCCCAAAAAGACCCTCCAAAATGCTCTCCTCCAGTCCCGTATAACACCCATTGTTGTCCATCATTTTTGATATCTGCAACAACAGGTGAGCAATATGTTTCTGAACTATCCAAAACTTCGGCATTTGCCAATATAGAACCATCAAGAGAGCTGATAATCATAATTCTTCCAGTCGGTCTATTGGAATCCCATGCAGGTAATGCGTGGTCTCCCCCATTGGAAACTAATAAATCAGGATGACCATCATTGTTTACATCATGAATAAATTGGGGGTTGTAAAAGTTGTACCATCCACTGTCTTTTGGATTGGTTCCATGTGGAAAAAAATCCCAAATCAAAGAGCCGTCAGCACCATTGATACATAAAAGTTGTGCTTCTCTTCCTACAATAAAAACATCTTTTATATTATCGCCATTGATATCATAAAAAATACTACTTCCAAACACTTCATCTCTACAACTATGTTCCCAAAGTAAAGTTCCATCCACACCATCAAAAGCCATCACGCCACTTAAACTTGCTATTCCGTCTCTGCCTCCACCAATCACTATGTCGTCAATTCCGTCATTATTTAAATCGCAAGCTCTAGGAGAGGAAAGTGTTACTACTGAATCAACAAAACTTGACCAAACTTTAGTCTGAGCTATAAATAAATGGCTCATTAAGAGAAGAAATAATGTAAAAAGTAGTTGTGTTTTTTTCATAATAAAAAGAATTTCAATCGTCTAAAATACTGTTTCTTTTTAAGATAACAAAACATAAATTTCACTAATATGTTACTGTTGTCTTTTAAAAGGCACTAAAATGCTTAACTCAACTCAATAATGGAACCAAGATATTTTTTTGCTTTAGACAATTCTTTTTGATCTTTTTTGTTTCTCGACATCACCAAAACCTTTTGTTTGGTTTTTCCTTTAGTGATGTATTTAATTATGAAGAAGTCTCCTGTCAAAGTTCCTGAGGGTTTGTATTCTATTTTGGAAATACTACTTAAAGGAATACAAGTATCTGCATTTTTGTTCCAATTAAAAACTAAATTTAAGCCAATAATTCCAGCTGCAATTCCATACACTGTAGATAAAACAGCACTTCCTCTCATATAGTTTTTTACTGCATATACAATTGTCAAAATCAACATAATGCCAAAAAAAACTAAGAAAAAGTTGATTTTAGGATTTTTAATTCCTTCTGGATTCAAAGTCTTTGAAACAATTAAATTTGTGTCATCTATATGACAGTACCCTCTATTTAAAGCAAATGTCTTCGCCATCAATTATGCTTTTGTTAGTAATTCTTCCTTATATTCAATGGCAGCGGAAATAAAACTTTTGAATAATGCATGAGGATTTTCTACCGTACTTTTGTATTCAGGATGAAATTGAACTCCTATAAAATATCTGTGAGTAGGAATTTCTACTACTTCTACCAAACCATTATCTGGATTTAGACCTGTAGCAATCATTCCATTTTCTTCAAATTGATTTCTATATTTACTGTTAAATTCATATCTGTGTCGATGTCTTTCACTAATTTGAGAAACTCCATAAGCATCGTGAATCTTAGAGTCACTTTTCAGATTACATTTAAAAGCTCCCAATCTCATAGTGCCGCCCATTTTCACAATATTCTTTTGTTCTTCCATCAAATCTATAACTGGGTTAGAAGTTTTGGGTTCAATTTCAACCGAGTGAGCATCATCTAGTTTTAATACATTTCTGGCAAATTCTATCACAGCAACTTGCATCCCAAGACATATACCTAAAAAAGGTATGTTGTTTTCTCTGGCATATTTTACCGCTTTGATTTTTCCATCTACCCCTCTAGTTCCAAATCCTGGTGCGACTAATATTCCAGATAGTTTAGAGAATTTTGCTTCTAAATCTACATCTTCCAATGATTCAGAATGGATCCATTTTA
>JAGYKU010000078.1 GCA_018401455.1 Flavobacteriales bacterium | reverse complement strand
TTTGAAGAGTTAAATACTTGTTAAGTAAAATTTTGAGAAATATTCTAATCATATTATTTTGTCTTCCACTTTTGGTTTTTGCACAACAACCTAATTCACAAAAATCCAAAATTGACACTTTGAAAGATATCATTCAAAGCGCCACAAACGATACTGTGATCATAAACGCTTGGATAGAATGGGATAATTTAATCTACTTAAATGACCCTGCATTAGATTTAGTTTTAAATCAAAAAATCGATAGTTTATGTTCAGAAAATCTAAATAAACAACTTGATGAAAGTTTAATTATTTTTTACAAAAAGTCTAAATCTTTTGCTTTAAATAATATTGGTTTATTTTATTACGATACAGGTGATTACTTGGAATCAATTAAATATCATCTTGAAAGTTTAGCAATTGATAAAGCGTTGAAAAATCTAAAAGGATTAGCCAATTCTTATATGAATATTGGAAACAATTATTACATACAGGGAGATTTTTCAAAAGCGATAGAATATTACAACAAAAGTCTATTGATGCAAGAAAAAATGGATGATAAAAAAGGTATGGCCAATTCATATATGAATATTGGAAATATCTATCAATTGCAAAAAGATTATATCAAAACGATAGAATATTACAACAAAAGCCTTGAGATAAACCATCAAATAGATGATAAGGTAGGTTTAGCGGGCTCTTTAAACAATATAGGAGGGGCTTTCAAAGATCAAGGAGATTATCAAAAAGCCAAAGAGTTTTATGAGCAATGCTTAGTGTTACGCATAGAAATGGGTGATAAACATGGTACAGCCACTGTTTTAAGTAATTTGGGCAGCGTTTATAAATCTCTAGATAACTTTCCAAAAGCGATGGAGTTTTTCTCTAAAAGTTTAGCCATAAAAGAGGAAATAAACGATAAGTTAGGTACTGCATCAACTCTTAAAAGTATTGCGGGATATTATTATAAAAAAGGTAATTATTCAAAAGCTATTGAAAATGCTGAAAAGGCTCTTAAAATAGCCTTAGATTTAGGAGTTGCTTTAGAAATAAGAGATGCTTCACATACTTTGTTCAAGTCCTATAAATCGACTGGAGATTTCAAAACAGCACTTGAAATGCATGAATTGTTTTTAGCGACAAGAGACAGTTTAGATTCCGAAGCCAATCAAAAAGCTGTCATTCATCAAGAATACAGATACCAATATGAAAAGCAAGCCGCTGCCGATTCAGTAAAAGCAGCAGAAGCAGCCAAAGTAAAAGATGCTCAATTAGCTACACAAAAAGCTGAGGCAGAGAAAAACCAGCTGGAAGCCGATAAGCAAAAACAGCAAAAGAAGTACATGTATGCTGGGATTGGTTTATTGTTGATTTTTGGTTTCTTCATGTGGGATCGATTTAGAAAATCCCAAAAGCAAAATAGAATTATTGAAAAGCAAAAAACTTTAGCTGAAATTCAAAAGAAAGAAGTAGAAAATGCACATGAACTTCTTGCAGAACATCACAAGGAAATCTCAGATTCTATTATTTATGCCAAAAGAATTCAGGATGCAATTATGCCTTCTATAGAAGACATGAACAATGCTTTGCATCAGAATTTTGTTTTATATCTTCCAAAAGATGTTGTAGCAGGAGATTTCTTTTGGATGGAACAAATAGAAGAAGTGGTATATTTTGCTGCAGCAGATTGTACTGGACATGGTGTGCCAGGAGCAATGGTAAGTGTTATTTGTTCTAATGCATTGAATAAATCTCTTTTAGAAGATGGAATAAGAGATACTGGTGAAATTTTAAACAGAACAAGAGAAATTGTTATCGAAAGATTAGCAAGATCTGGTGAAGATGTGAAAGATGGAATGGACATTAGTTTGTGTGCATTAAATACAAAAACCAATCATTTGCAATGGTCTGGAGCCAATAACTCTCTTTGGATTTTGAGAAATAATACTGATACCATTGAAGAAATCAAAGCGGATAAACAACCTATAGGTAAATACGAAAATCAAAAACCTTACAGCGCTCATGATTTTGAACTAAATAAAGGAGATTTAATTTACGTATATACAGATGGTTATCAAGATCAGTTTGGAGGTGAGAGCAATAAGAAATTTAAGGCACAGCAATTAAAATCTCTTATAATTACTAACAAAAATCTATCAATGGAAATACAAAAAGAGGTTTTAAAAACTAGTTTTTTCGATTGGAAAGGCCTTCATGAACAAATTGATGATGTCTGCGTTATTGGTGTTCGCATATAATGATTAGCTTCCTAAAAAGTATCCCTAGAATTCACAATTTCATACAGCATCAATCTGTCGTAGAAGTTTTGGGGATCTCTGTAATAAAATTTAAAGATATATTCGTTTTCGGTATCGAAGTGGGTGCCTTCAAAAGTTTCTAAATTGGAAGGTGCATTGTCTGGAACAAACATATACATATAATTGTAATAACCTTGTTTTAAATATGCTTTGCCTTTATAACTTTTAGATGCATTGTCGTAAGTCATTTTAAATTCTTTCTTAATTTCAAAATCAGAAAGTCCTCCAAAAATATAAACATCGCCATTGGTTTTGGGCGCATCGCAAGGTAAAGTAAAATGCGTCATCACATATTGGCTTTCCAGATGGAAATTGTTGCCGTGCAAATTCTTAACGATATACCTTCCATTGATGTCTTCATATTGCAGGTATTTCTTAAACTGCCTGTTGATGTCATTGAGAATATAGCCGTGCAAAGTATCTTTGATGTATTCAAACTTTCTGACATGTGCTGTTTGGTTGAGATGGGTGGTCAAATCCAAATGTCTGTATTCGTTGGCAGCTTCAAAAACGTTCTCTTCATCATAGTTATAAACCAAAATATTTTCTTTTACAAAAGTAGGTTCAAGTCCTTTGCAAACATTGTCCTGTCTGTAGTTTTGCTCCAAATACAAATGTATATTGGAATAAGGATTCGTGATTTGTTGTGGATTAAACAAGACTTCAAAGTCAACTTCTTGTTTGTAATATCTGTCATCCACATTCGTTGGATACTTCACATTTGCTTTTACTTTAAAAGTATTTTCGGTAACATAAAACTTTCTCGTAATCACGGGGAAATCTTCATTGTTTTCGGGATAAATAATGGCAATGTAATTTCCAGATTTTTTAAACGAAACCAAATCATTCGGAAACATAATGGCGTAATGCGTGTAATTCTGTTGGGAGTTAAACGAATTTTCTGCATATTCTACATAATTATCATTAAATCCTTCTAAATATTCCATTTCACTCAATGGGCTTTTCTCCCAATCTTTGGTGCAATGAATAAACTTATACTGATAGTTGATGCGCTCATTGTCCAATAAATCCCAGTGCATTTCCAACTGTTCGCCACTACCCAATCCAATTACGGGATCTCCTAATTCCCAATCCTTTTTATACATCCTTACGGTTTTGATATTTGGGGCATAAGTTTTATTGGTAAACAATATTTCATCCTCATCAAAATAGGAATCAGTTTTCTGTTTTTTATCATTCGAAATTTCAGATTTTACTTCTGAGGATGAAACAGGCTTTACAGCACATCTATTGATGAATAAAGTCGATGTAATTACGAATACCGTAAATTTTAATGTAAAATTATTATTTATAATCATTCTAAATTGTATTTTTACTTAACAGAAAATTAAAGATAGTCATTTTTTCCCATTCTAATTTATATTTTTGTCATCGAATTTTAGAAAAACATTCTATGTCAAAAACTATAAAAATCCGTAGAGGGTTAGATGTTAATTTGTTAGGTGAGGCAGACAAAGTAATCACTGAAGCGAAAAGATCGCAAGTATATGCCATCAATCCTGCTGATTTTCACAACATGACGCCAAAAATGGTAGTGAAAGTCGGAGATAAAGTAAAAGCAGGTTCTGTTTTATTCAAAGACAAGTACAATATGGATATCAATTATGTTTCCTCTGTGAGCGGAACAGTGAAAGATATTGTGCGTGGAGAAAAAAGAAGAATCTTATCTATTTTAGTAGATGCAGATGCTACTGATGAATACGAATATATTGATGTTTCTAATGTTGGAAATTTAGATGCATCAGGTGCTAAATCTTTTTTAATGAATAGCGGACTTTGGCCTTTTATTAAAATGCGTCCTTTGATGTTGTGGCTCGCCCAAATGACGAACCAAAAGCAATTTTCATATCAGCATTCGACAGTCATCCACTAGCCCAGATTATGATTTCACTTTACATAGTAAAGATAAAGAAATACAGGCAGGAATTGATTTATTGAGCAAATTATCCAAAGGTGGTGTTCATCTTACATTAAGAAATGGAAATTCAGATGCTGCGCTTAAAAATGCAAAAAACTGTAAAATTCATACTATTTCTGGACCACACCCTGCTGGAAATGTAGGCGTTCAAATTCATCATATTGCACCTATTAATAAAGGTGAAGTAGTATGGACAGTAAATGCACAAGATTTGGCAATTATTGGAGCCACTATTCTTACAGGTAAATATGTTCCTGCAAGATTGGTAGCACTTATGAGTGAAACAGCAACACACAGAAAACATTACAGAACTTTAATCGGTACTACTATCAGCAGCATTGTTGAAGGAAATATAGAAGGAGAAAATAACAGAATAATTTCAGGAAATGTACTTACAGGTGAAAAAGTATCTTTAGAAGATTATCTAGGGTTCTACCATTCCACAAATCACAGTTATTCCAGAAGGTAATCAATACAAATTTTTCTTATCAAACGGATGGTTAGGACTTGGATTCGGAAGATTCTCTGTTTCTCATGCTTACCCATCTTGCATCAGTAAATCCAAAAAGTTTAAGGTAGATACCAATTTGAATGGAGAAGAAAGAGCATTTGTAGTGTCTGAAGAGTATGAAAGAGTTTTTCCTTTTGATATTTTACCAGTACAACTTGTAAAAGGCTATCACCAATGATATCGACAATATGGAAAAATTAGGAATTTATGAAGTAGCACCAGAAGATTTTGCTTTATGTGAATCGATCTGTACTTCAAAAATCCAATCTCAAGACCATATCAGAAAAGGTTTGATTTGATTCAAAAGAATGTATGTAAGCCTTATTTAGTAGAAACTAAAAGATATAAAGAAGTGAAATTTTTAAGAAATATTTTTGACAACGCACATCACACGTTGAACAAAAGCGAAAAAACTAAAAAGTATTTTCCTTTAGTAGATGCGTTAGATACTTTGGTATTTACACCAAATCACACTACTCAAAAAGGAGCACACATTCGTGATGCTATCGATTTGAAAAGAACCATGATGTTTGTAATTCTGGCAATGATACCTTGTCTATTGTTTGGAATGTACAATGTGGGGCATTGGCACTACAATGCACTTGGTGAAACGGCAACATTATTAGAGAAATTTGGATATGGAGCCTTGAAAGTGGTTCCAATTATCGCTGTTTCTTATGGAGTAGGATTGGGAGTTGAGTTTATTTTTGCCATCAAAAACGGTCACTCTGTTCAAGAAGGATTTTTGGTGTCAGGAATGTTAATTCCTTTAATTATGCCAGTTGATGTTCCACTTTGGATGGTTGCAGTTGCTACTATATTTGCTGTAGTTATTGGTAAAGAAGTTTTTGGAGGAACAGGAATGAACATTATCAATATTGCATTAACAGGCTAGAGCATTCTTATTCTTTGCACATCCTACAAGTATGACAGGTGATAACACTTGGATTGCTGGTATCAAAGGAATGAAAGAAAATGGTACTTTGGTAGATGGTGTTTCTGGAGCAACTTCTTTAGGCGACTTAGCAAATGCTAAATCTAAATATGAAGAAGCCGCTGTTGCGCTATCGAAAGGTAAAGCAACTGAAGTTGCAGACGCGTTGAAAGCAGAAGGTCAAGTTTTTGCTGACAAAGCAGTTTCATTGTCAGATACTTTTTGGGGAATCGAACCAGGTTCGGTTGGTGAAACATCTGCATTTGCTGCTTTATTAGGAGCCTGCATTTTTACTTTGGGTTGGAATTGCTAGTTGGAAAGTAATGGCTTCATTTTTCTTAGGAGGTTTGAGTATTGCCGGTCTTTTCTACGCAATGGGTGGAAATCCATTTTCATGAAGTGATCCTATTCACCAATTGATGTTAGGGTGGATTTATGTTCGGAATGGTGTTTATGATTACCGATCCTGTTACTGCTGCTCAAACAACAACTGGTAAGTTTTCTATGGATTTATTGGAGGTGCATTAGGGATTTTAATTCGTATGGGGAATCCAGCCTATCCAGAAGGTGTGATGCTTGGTATTTTAATAGCCAACGTATGTGCGCCAACTATTGACCACATGGTAATCCGAGCGAATGTTAAACGTAGAATGAAAAAGATTAAAAACTGCATAATTATGGCACTTAATAAAGAAAGTAATTTATACACAATCATATTTGCAACTATCATGGTGGTAGTTGTAGGAGGTATTTTAGCGTATCTTTCATTAGCATTGAAACCTGCACAAGTAGAAAATATGCAAAATGAAAAAAGCAAAACATCATTCAGGCAACTGGATTTATGGAAAAGACAAAGTAATCAGAGACGAAGCGGGTGGTCTTTTTGACAAATATGTGACTAGAAGAATCACAATTGATTTTAATGGAAATGTAATTTTTGATTCAAATGTTGATGGTAAAGAAATCAATTTGAAAACGAAAAAGATGCTTTCAACATCGATCCAAGAAAACAATACAGAACAAAAGATGAAGAAAAATTGTTTCCGATTTTTGTTTGTGAAGACGGGAGGAAAAACAGTATATGTAGTTTCTTGTAGTGGAAAAGGTCTTTGGGATGACGTTTGGGGATACATTGGTGTTTCTGCAAAAGATGGAAATACTATTGTTGCTGCTAAATTCCGATCACAAAGGAGAAACTGCTGGTTTGGGTTCTATAATCAACGAACCTAAATTCCAAAGATCAGTTCGATGGTAAAGAATTGGCTGATACAAGTAGAACTTTCAAAGGTATTGATGTAATCAAACCAGGTTCTAGACCTTTGGATGAACATACTGTCGATGGATTATCAGGTGCTACATTTACAGGAAATGGAGTTAGAGATATGCTTAAAGTATATTTAGAAGTATACTACAACTATTTTCAAAAAGAAATGAATTCAATTAATTAAACATTCTCAATACAAATAAAGATGAGTGATTCAGTTAAAGAGCCGTTGTTTTCGGCAAAAAATAAAAGTTAATTACAGATCCGTTGAATGATACCAACCCTGTTACGATTCAAGTATTGGGGATTTGTTCAGCATTGCCTGTAACCGTTCAAATGAAAGGTGCATTCGTAATGTCTGTGGCTGTATTGTTTGTATTGATATTAGGAAACGTAATTGTTTCTTTGATGCGAAATGTAATTCCTCCTAGAATTAGAATTATCGTACAGTTGGTTGTTGTTGCTGCATTGGTAATTATTGTGATCAAGTACTAAAGGCTTATGTATATGATGCATCAAAAACACTTTCTGTATTTGTTGGTCCGATCATTACCAACTGTATTATTATGGGACGTTTAGAAGCTATTTGCATTAGGTAACAAACCTGGCGCTTCTGCACTAGATGGATTAGGAAACGCTATTGGATATGGTTGGGTTTTGATGGTTGTAGCATTCTTCAAAGAATTATTTGGTTCTGGAAGTTTGTTTGGGTTTCCTGTATTTGGTGATGCAGCAGAAGGTACTGGATTATATTCAATTGGATATGAAAACAATGGTATGATGTTATTACCTCCATCGTCATTGGTTTTAGTTGCAATTATCATTTGATTCAGAAAATTAGAAATCCTAAATTAATCGAAGCATAGTTTTAAATAATATTAAGTATAAAAAAAAGTAATAAAATGGATTACATTAATATATTTTTCCAAGCCGCTTTCATAGATAATATGATTTTCACATTCTTCTTTGGTATGTGTTCTTATTTGGCGGTATCTAAAACTGTTAAAACAGCAGTTGGTTTAGGAGCAGCAGTAATATTTGTATTGGGAGTTACCATTCCTGTCAATTATCTACTTGATACTTATGTGCTTCAAGAAGGGGCTTTAAAATGGTTGGATGCTTCCTATGCAACTGTAGATTTAAGTTTCTTGAGTTTCATTATGTTTATTGCTGTAATTGCATCTATGGTACAATTAGTAGAGATGCTTGTAGAGAAGTTCTCCCCTGCCCTATACGGAGCATTAGGAATCTTCTTACCATTAATCGCTGTGAACTGTGCGATTTTGGGAGGTGCATTATTTATGCAACAAAAAGCATTTGGAAACATTGGAGAGGCAACATCATACGGTTTAGGTGCAGGATTTGGATGGTTTATTGCTATCGTATTAATTGCTGCAATTAGAGAAAAAATTAAATATTCTCACGTTCCTGCACCTGTAAAAGGTGTTGGAATGGCATTTATCTTAACAGGATTGATGGGGTTAGCATTCTTAGGATTTTTAGGATTTAAATTAGTATAATAGAAAAAACAACTTTATAAATTATGGGACTAGTAATAACTGTAACAATCGTAGTTTTCTTATTCGTAGTATTACTTCTAACATCTGTGTTACTTTTTGCAAAAGCAAAATTAATGCCTTCTGGAAAAGTAAAGATTACCATTAATGGTGGTGATAGAGTTTTGGAAGTTGACGGAGGAGAAACACTTTTAAGTACATTAAGTGGTCAAGGAATATTCTTACCTTCAGCTTGTGGAGGTGGTGGTACTTGTGTACAATGTGTTTGTCAGGTTAATTCTGGTGGAGGTTCTATTCTTCCTACTGAAGAGCCAAACTTTTCTAGAAAAGAAATTGCAGACAACTATAGATTGGGTTGTCAAGTTAAGGTTAAAGAAGACATGGAAATCCATATCCACGATGAAATCTTAGGTATTAAAGAATGGGAAGCAACAGTAGTATCTAATTACAATGTGGCTACTTATATCAAAGAATTTATCGTTGAGATTCCAGAAGATATGGACTACAAAGCGGGAGGATATATCCAAATTAAAATCCCAAAATGTGAAGTTAAATTTTCTGAAATGGACGTTACTGCACATCCACAAGATCACCCAGGAGAACCTCAAAAATTTGAAAAAGAATGGGCTGAAGGACCTTATGCGATGCGTCATTTAGTAATGAAAAACAACGAAGAAGTAGTTCGTGCTTATTCTATGGCCTCCTACCCTGCTGAGGGAAGAAAAATTATGTTGAATGTCCGTGTTGCTGCTCCACCTTATGATGGAAAAAACAAAACTTGGATGAATGTTAATCCTGGTGTCGCTTCTTCTTACATATTCAACCTAAAAGAAGGTGATAAAGCATTAATTTCTGGACCATATGGTGAATTCTTCATCAACGAATCAGATGCTGAAATGTTGTATATAGGTGGTGGTGCTGGAATGGCTCCAATGCGTTCTCACTTGTATGAGTTATTCAAAACAATCAAAACTAACAGAAAAGTAACTTATTGGTACGGAGGTAGAAGTAGAGCCGAATTGTTCTACATTCACTACTTTAGAGATTTGGAAAGAGATTTCCCTAATTTCAAATTCTATTTGGTACTTTCAAATGCTTTAGAAAGTGACAACTGGGTAGAAAAGAAAAGTATTGACGATCCAGAAGGAGATGGATTTGTAGGATTTGTTCACAATCAAGTGATAGAGCAATATTTGAGCAAACACGAATCACCAGAAGATATTGAATTCTATTTCTGTGGACCACCAATGATGAACAACGCTGTTGTACAGATGTGTGATGAATGGGGAGTTCCACCAGAGAATGTTAGATTCGATGATTTTGGAGGTTAATCCAAAAATAAATAATATTGAAAGCCATTGTTTTTTGACAATGGCTTTTTTGTTTATGTTTAATGAAAAACAATTTCTGTTGCTCCATAGCCATACTTTCTATAGGATGCATCATGAAATTCAAAATTGGGATAATGTGTAGTCAGTTCTAAAATGATTTCAGACTTCAATCTACCCTCGCCTACTCCATGGATTACTATCATTTTTTTTGCTTTTCTTCTAATTGCAACATTGAGTTCTCTTTTAAAATTTGCCATTTGTACAGAAAGTATTTCAGCATTTGACATACCTCTATGAGAATCTATCAACTCCTCGATATGTAAATCAATTTCTACTTCCTCTTTTACATAAGAAACCAAACTTCTAGATTTTCTATCAAAATCTTCTTGAATTCTCATTTTACCCTCGGATTGCACTTTTTCTTGTACAGACAAAACATGTTCTATTCCGTCCAATCTAAAAGCTTTTTCATCAGAAGAAAGTACTAATTTGGAAATTAAATATTGTTCATCAAAGCCATCTTCGGTTTCTACCAAGGCATATCTTTCGTTTAAAATAGCAACAATTTTACCTTTACCTTCTTCATCTAAAAACGAAACTTTATCACCTATTTTAAATTTCATACCTAAACAAATTAATTCGTAAATGTAAATTTATAAAAAAAATGATGAAGTAGGAGTATTAATATCGCTTACAAACGGTTTTTGGATTGAATTTTGTAAACGTAATATGTTCTTAATTTATTTTAACAGCATTTTAGTTGAATTTATTGAACTTTCAATGTATATTTATCGATTCAAATATAAAAAAATGAGAAATACAATCAAATATATAGTGAGCGCAGTTGTTTTAATTGCTTTCACGCACACCATTTCAGCACAAAAGATAACTGATGAAGAGAGGCTTCAAACCACTATTAAAATTCCACAATTACTAAGTAATTTGGAATTAATGTATGTTTATGCTGTTGACAAACAAGAACTCGAAAGAGATATCGTGAAAGGTCTTCAAAATGGTTTGAGTCCATTTAGTCCTTATCAAGAAGCAAAAAAAATCAAAAAGATTAATCCATTACATTATAACCAATATGAATCTTTTGGAATAAAATTCAAATTTTCTGGA